>NZ_JBEZZB010000001.1:0-78479 GCF_040638955.1 Actinoplanes sp. NPDC024001 | reverse complement strand
GGGTGAGTTGCGTCGTACGTTGCAGAGTCGTGGGGTGAAGGGCACCGCCGACTTGAAGAAGCCGGAGCTGGTCAAGAAGCTGGTGAAGCTGGAGACGGCCGGTGCGAAATCGTCGTCGGGTCGGAAGAATCCGACGAGCCGCAATGACACCCCGAACACTCCTGGCGTGAGCGAGAGTGCGATCGCTGCGATGAAGGTGGGTGAGTTGCGTCGCGCGTTGCAGAGTCGTGGGGTGAAGGGCACCGCCGACTTGAAGAAGCCGGAGCTGGTCAAGAAGCTGGTGAAGCTGGAGACGGCCGGCGCGAAATCGTCGCGATCCACCGCGAAGAAGTCGACGTCGGGTCGGAAGAATCCGACGAGCGGTAATGACACCCCGAACACTCCTGGCGTGAGCGAGAGTGCGATCGCTGCGATGAAGGTGGGTGAGTTGCGTCGTACGTTGCAGAGTCGTGGGGTGAAGGGCACCGCCGACTTGAAGAAGCCGGAGCTGGTCAAGAAGCTGGTGAAGCTGGAGACCGCCGGTGCGAAATCGTCGCGATCCACCGCGAAGAAGTCGACGAAGTCGGGTGCCGCACTGACGAGCCGGTCCCGGTCGAAGAAGCTGGCCTCCGCCACGGGCAAACTGCCCACGACGACGAAGCTGCTCTTCGCGCAGACGGATTCGCCTATCGACGACATTCCGACCGCTTCCGAGGTGACCGAGAGCCGGCGCGGCCGTTCGGCCGGCAAGTCCAAGCGCTGAGCCGCGACAAATCGAAAGGCCGTGACCATCAGGTCACGGCCTTTCGGCTCTATTTCCGCCGCGGCGAGGCGATCGGTTCGAGTGGGGCAGGGTCAGGGCCATCGATCAAACGGGGCAGGTGTGCCATGATCCGTGTCTCCCTATGCCTTCCTCACCGGGATCGGTGGATCTTGCCTTCTCTCGTCCGGCGCCGGATGTCCACTGCGGTGGCGACGGCAGCCCTCGTGCCGGCGCTGCTGCTCAGCACCGGCGGGTCCGCTGCCGCGGCCAACCACTCGCTCACCCTCACCGCGCTGAACCGGTCCGGCGTCAAGGTCGCCGTCAGCGGCAACGCGGTCCATCTGGCCTCCAACCGGACCTATTCGCTCCGGGCCGGCAAGGCGAAGAAGCTGCCCAAGGGCAAATACGCCGTTCTCACGTCGATCATGACGGGAAACACGATCACGCTCGGCGCCAAGACCGTGAAGGTGTCCGGTGCGAGCCAGGTGACGGTGGACGCCCGCCAAGGCAAGCAGGTCAGAATGTCTCTCAGCCCGGCGCCGGCCGGACTGGAAGCGTTCACCGGCGCCCAGATCTGCGCCGAGGGCAACCTGGGCGGCCGGGTCGAAGCCGAGGTCTCCAGCAGCACCGCGCTCTATGTCGTGCCCAGCCGGTCGAAGAGTCTGCAATTCGCCGCTCTGGGCTCATGGAGCAACCCGACAGCTATGACCGACGCGTACGCGGTTCTGCACCGGACGACCGGTGTGCCGAGCAGCCCGAGCCGGGTGTTCAGCCAGTCCAGGCTGGCGACGGCTTCGGTCACTGCCCGGCGCGGCCCGAGCGGTGCCGAATCGGCCATCCTGTGGGCGCAGCCGGACGACGACCGCTGTGGCAGTGGCCTGTCCGGCTCGCTCGGCACCAGCGAACGCCCGAGCACCACGAAGGTTCGTTTCTCCCCCGGCAAGTGGGAGATCGGCGCGCGAAGCTATGCCACGTCGATGGGCAACGAGTACTCGTACGACGGCGGGTGGTCCACGAAACTGCAGGCGGCGGCCGGTAAGTCGTACCGTGTCCGGTTCTACAACGCGGCGTGGGGACCGAGCACCCAGCTGCCGGCCGTGCTCTACGGCCGGATCTCCTTTCTCCTCGACGACATGTTCCAGGACCCGCTCCTGCCGCCCGGCGGCGAGGGCAACAGCCGGGCGACCGCCACCCTCAAGTTCCGCGGCAAGACGGTCAAGACCAAAAAGGACAACGGCAATGTGTACGGGCCGGTGCTCTACTACTGGGTGAAGAAGGCCGGCTGGTACACGCTCACCAACACCGCGACCCGGTACGACCCGGGCATCACGTACCCGGCCGGGATGCTGTCTACCAAGAGCAGCGTCACCTACCGCTTCCACGCGAAGCCGGACAGCAGCGTGCTGGCCAGGGTCTACTCGATCCAGATGATCCCGGCGGGCCTGGACGCGTACAGCCGCGCGGCCGCCGGCAGCGTGACCAACGTGACGTTGAAGCTGAGCCGTAAGAAGCAGGACCCGGATGCCAAGCGGGGCGCCGACCCGAAGTTGAAGACGCTCACCGCGTCGGTCTCCTCGGACGGCGTGACCTGGCGGCCGGTCCCGGTCAAGAAGATCAACGGCAGCTGGACCGCGGTGGTCAAGAACCCCACGTCCGGCGCGGTCTCGATCAAGACCCGGGCCACCTACCAGGGCGGCGGCTACACCGAGACGACGATCCACCGTGCGTACGGGATCAGCTGACCGGGTGTGACCTGATCGGGTGGCCATCCCGTCAATACCGGCAGAGACGTCGACGCCGGTGACGAGGAGAGTGGCCGTGAACCTGCATTTGCGAGATCAGTTCGACCGGGCGGTCAGCGACGACCCGGGCGCCGCGCTCGACGAGATGGCGAGCGCCGCCATGGTCGAGGGCGGTCGCCTGCGCCGGCGGCGGACGCGGCGGGTCGTGCTGGGTGTGGCGGGCGGCATGGTCGCGGTGGTGGGTGCTCTCACCGCCGTGAACCTGCCGTCCGACCCGTCTGCGCCGGTGACCGTCGCCGCGGCGATGATGCCGCCGACCGCGCCCTCCTGTGTGCAGCACCCGGTCGAGGTCGGCGCGAACCACGCGGTCGTGTTCGTCGAGGCCTCGCAGCAGGCGGCCGTCGGGGAGGCGTTGCGCGGTGATCCGCGGGTGGACGCCCTGGAATTCGAGAGCCGCGCGCTGGCGTACGAAAGATTCCGGGATCGTTGGGCGCAGGAGCCGGACCTGCTTGCCGCGGTGAGTGCCGAGCAGTTCCCGGAGTCGTTCCGGGTGCGCCTGGTCGATGCGGGGCAGTTCGCCGCCTTCCGCGAGCGGTATGCGGCGATGGCCGGTGTTGACCAGATCATCGGCCGCAAATGCGGGCAGGACGCTCCGGTCGGAGGGGTCCTGTGACCGATTCCCACGTCGCGACGCCGGCACCGGCCGCGGCGGGAATCCTGGTCGGCTGGGGTGCGGCCCGCCGCCGCGCGAAGGCGTTCCGGGACGCGGAGTTCACCGCGTTCGTGGAGTCGGCCGGCACGCGGCTGCGTCGCAGCGCCTATCTGATGTGCCGGGACTGGCATCTCGCCCAGGACCTGACCCAGCACACGCTCGCCAAGATGTACGCGGTGTGGGACCGGATCCGCAAGGACACGAACCTGGAGGCGTACAGCCGGCGGGTGCTGATGAACGCGGTCTTCGACCAGCAGCGGCGGCGCAGCGGTTCCGAGGTGGTGCTGGCCGAGCTGCCCGACCGGCCGGAGCGTGTCCCGTCCGGCGACCCGGAATTGCACCTCACCCTGGTGGACGCCCTGACCGAACTGGCCGTGGAGGACCGCGCGGTTCTGGTGCTGCGGCACGCCGAGGACCTCAGCGTCGAAACGGTGGCGGCGATCCTCCGGATCTCCGTGTCCGCCGTGAAGATGCGCAACGCCCGGGCACTGAGCCGGCTGCGAACCCTGCTCGGCGAGGACTTCCCCGACCACTGATGCCCGCTGGCGGAGCCCTCCGTGGTGGTCGACTGCATCCCGAGTCCGACTAGTCGCGGTACGTGCAGCCGGCCGGGTCCTCGGTGAGGGCGATCACCGCGTCCAGGCGATCGCGGGTCCGGGTCAGCGCGGCGATCTGCTCGTCGATGCGGTTCCGCTCGGCGGTGAGGCGGGCCCGCGACTCCGGTGTGCTGACCTGCGCGTCGACGCAGGGCAGCAGGTCGGCGATGGTCCGGCTGGTGAGGCCGGCCGCGTAGAGCATCTGGATCAGCTGGACGCGGTCGGCCGCCGACTCCCGGTAGTGGCGCTGCCCGGACCCGCTGCGGTTCGCCTCCAGCAGGCCCTGTTCCTCGTAGTAGCGCAGCGCCCGCACGCTGACGCCGGACCGGGTTGCCAACTCGCCGATACGCATCGTGACCTCCGTCGCATGACTTGCCTCTGACGTCAACGTCAGGTTTTAGCGTAACCGGCATGCAGATCAACGGAGCACATGTGCTGGTGACCGGTGCCAACCGCGGCCTGGGCAGGCAGTTCGTCCGGTCGCTGATCGAGCGCGGCGCCGGCAAGGTGTACGCCACCGCTCGCCGCCCCGAACTCATCGACACACCGGGAGTGATCCCGCTGCGCCTCGACATCACGGATCCGGAGTCGGTCGCCGCCGCGGCCGCCGCGGCGCCGGACGTCAAGATCCTGATCAACAACGCGGGGATCTCGACCGGCGCGAACCTGGTCGCCGGAGACCTGGAGACGATCCGCCGGGAGATGGACACCCACTTCTACGGCACGCTCGCCGTGATCCGTGCCTTCGCGCCGCAGCTCGCCGACGGCGCGATCCTCAACGTTCTGTCCGCGATCTCGTGGCTCGCGTACGACGGCGCGGGCGCCTATCACGCGGCGAAGGCCGCCGAGTGGGCGCTCACCAACAGCGTGCGCCTGGAACTGGCCCGGCAGCGCACGCTCGTGACCGGCCTGCATCTGGGCGCCGCGGACACCGACATGATGGCCTGGTACGACGGCGACAAGACCGCCCCCGAGGTGATCGTCGCGGCGGCACTGGACGGCATCGAGGCGCACCGGCCCGAGGTCCTCGCCGACGACGCGAGCCGCCAGGCCAAGGCGGGGCTGGCCGAGGACCCGAGCGTGGTCTACCAGCAGGTCTGACACGAAACGGCCGGCACCGGCAGAAGCGCTGGTGACGGCCGTTCCTCGTGGGTGCGGTCAGGAGGCGTACGTCTCGAACTCGGCGATCTTCGGCGTACCCGTGGAGCTTGTGATCTTGAAGGTGAGCTTGGTGAGCGAGGTGGCCGGGAAGCTGATGACGCCGCCGCCCGTGCCGGACTTCAGGACGGCGCCGGTGGCGCCGTTGACGACCTGGTAGGCGCCGATCGCGGAGCCGGCCGCCTCCCGGATGTTGATCTTCGAGACCGTGGTGGCGGAGCCCCACTTGATCGAGATGTCGCCGGTGGCGCCGTTCGGCGACCAGAAGGTGTTGAGGTTGCCGTCGCGCACGTTGCCGTAGCTGGTGCCGCTCGCCTTGCTGGAGCCGTCGGTGCCGGCGCCGATGCTGAGGTTGGTGCCGGCGGGCTGGCTCGGGCCGGCGGTGGGGCTCGACGTCGGACCCGCGGTCGGCGCAGTCGTGGGCGGGGTCGTCGGGGTCGACGTCGCCGCCGAGCAGGTGCCGGTCGACACCCGCAGGCCGGTGCCGGCCCCCGCGGTCTGCGCCACGACCGACGGCACGCAGGCGCCGTTGTCCAGGCTGAACGAGTACGGCACGGAGACCGTCGTGGTGGAGGTCAGGTTCGGCCCGGCCGGCTTGTTGTCGGTGCCCGGGCTCGACCAGGTCACGTTGTCCAGCACGTTGCCGGAGACCTGCCAGTAGCCGGCCGCGTCGGTGTAGAAGGTGCCCAGAACGTCCTTCGAGTCCTCGAAGTAGTTGTTGTCCACCTTGGCCTTGGCGCCGGCGCGGGAGTTGATGCCCGACTCGTTCAGCCGCACGTAGTGGTTGTTGTAGATGTGCGCGACACCGCCGCGCAGCAGCGGCGTCCGGGAATCGATGTTCTCGTACTTGTTGTGGTGGTAGGTGATGAAGCTGTTGCCGGTGTCGGTCTCGCTCGACCCGACCAGGCCACCACGGCCGGAGTTGCGCAGGATGCTGTAGGACAGCGTCACGTACTGGACGTCGTCCTTCATGTCGAACAGGCCGTCGAAGCCCTCCGACTCGCCGCCGGAGGCCTCCAGGGTGACGTGGTCGACCCAGACGTTGCGGACCGTGCTCTCCATGCCGATCGCGTCACCGCCGTTGGACAGCGGCGATCCCGACTTCTTGACGTTCTTGACCGTCACGTTCTGGATGACGATGTTGCGGGAGTCGCGGATGTGGATGCCGAGCTGGTCGAAGACCGCGCCGCTGCCGACACCGACGATCGTGACGTTGCTGATTCCCTTGAGCTCGATCCGGTCAGCGGCGGTGTTGCAGCTGTCGCCGGACACCTTGGTGGTGTTGCCGTGGTTGATCGTGCCCTGAACCTCGATCGTGATCGGGGTGTCGGTGGCCGCCCGGTTGCACAGTGCCGCGTGGATCTCGGTGCCGGTGGTGGCCCGCACCGTCGTGCCGTTCGCGCCGCCGGTCGTGCCGCCGTTGGCGCTCGCGAAGCCGGTGGCGGGGCTGGTCGCGGCGGAGGCGTCGTGCTGGGGCAGACCGAACGCGATCGCCCCGGCGACACCGGCTACGCCGGCCACCGCGGAGAGTCGCAGAGCGACTGATCGTTTCATCTGGGCTTCACCTGTTTCCTCTCGCGCATTCGGGGTGCGCGCATGGGGGATGGGGCGAAACAGAGGTGTGTCGTGACGGAAGATCGGTTGCTCTCCTCGCCTGTGACGGATGTCACTTGCGGGCGGGGAGTCCAATCCGGATTGATCTTTCGCGCCGCGCGTCGCAACGGTACCGTTCTATCACTTTCAGGGGTGTAGGAATGGGGTAGCTGTGCGGTCACTTCGTCCTGTGGGCCTGCCCACCGCGTTGCTCGTCGGCCTCGCCGGCACCGCCCTGTTCGCGAGCCCTGCATCGGCGGCCGCCGACACCGCCAACCTGGTCGTCGAGGTCACCGCGAACCGCAACATCCTCTCCACCTCCGGGTGGTCTTCGGTGGACGTCTTCGTACGCAACGACGGTTCGGTCCCGGCTGCCGGGGTGACCGTGGCGTTCACGCTGCCGTCTGGGCTCCGCACATCCTCGATGGAGAGCACCAGCGACTGGGACTGTGACTGGGCCAGCCCGGTCACGACCTGCACCCGGATCGGGGACTTCGCGCCGGGCGCATCCGGCCGGGTGCTCCACCAGACTGTCGCTGTCGAGGGCGTCCAGGCGGGGACCGCGCTCACCGTCGGCGCCACCGCGACCACGTCCACACCGGAGAGTTTGACCGCTGACAACGCCGCATCCCGGGTGATCCGCGTCGTCGCGACCGGGGAGATCCGCGGCACCCTGTGGAACGACCTCAACGCCGACGGGATCCGGCAGGCCGGCGAGCCGCGGGCCGACGTGGGCCTGGGATACCGCTCGCAGGACGACGAGGACGGCTCCGGGTTCGCCAACAACCACGACGGCACCTACAGCTTCCAGGTGCCGAGCAAGCGCTACAAGCTCACCACCGATCTGATGCGCCACAACTGGCGGTTCACCAAGGCGGACGTCGGCAGCGACAGCACCGACTCCGACCTGCGGCTCGTCTCCGAGAACGCGTACTCCCGGATCGGGGAGAGCGCGGTGTTCACGGTGAATCCGGCGAAACCGACCGTGCTGGACCTCGGTGTGGTGGCGTCGTTCCGTCCGACGAAGATCTCGCCCGCGTCCGCGCTGACGGGCACGACGGCGCTGGTCACGCTCACCGGCGAGGGCTTCAGCGACGGGCTGGAGGTCAAGCTTGCCCGTGCGGGCGTCAGCCCCATCGCGGGCACGGTCACGGGGGTGTCCGCCGACCGAAGGTCGATGACCGTCTCGTTCCCGCTGGCGCAGGCCGCCGCGGGTGCGTGGACGCTGGTCCTGGACCGGCAATACGGGCCGCACGCCGAGGTGGCGAACGGTTTCACCGTCACCCTGCCGCCGGTGAAGGCGGTCACCGCGCCGTCGATCAGCGGGACCGTCGCGGTCGGCTCCACGGTGAAGGCCGCGCCCGGCACGTGGAACCCGGCGGCCACGTCCTACCGGTATCAGTGGGCCGCGAACGGTGTCGCCATCCGGGGCGCGACCGGGGCCGCGCTGCTCATCCCGGCGTCCGTCGTCGGCAAGCGGCTGAGCGTCAAGGTCACCGCGGCGCGCAGCGGTTACACCGCCGCGAGCGCGACGTCGGCAGCCACGGCGTTCGTCGCCAAGGGCAAGGCGCCGGCGGCGACCACAAAGCCCAAGATCACGGGTACGGCGAAGGTCGGCAAGAAGGTCAAGGTGTCGGTCGGTGCCTGGTCGCCGAAGGCCGACGCCTACCGGTACGAGTGGCGGCTGAACGGGAAGCTGATCAGGGGCGCGACCGGGGCGACGTTGAAGCTGAAGGCTTCGATGCGCGGCAAGAAGCTGACTGTCACGGTGATCGCGGTCAAGGCCGGTCACCTGGACGGCAAGGCGAAGAGCAAGGCAGTAAAGATCAAGAAGTAGCGATGTTCTTCGGCCCCGAGATCAACAGCTGATGGGATCTGTAGTGCCTCTGCTCTCTCGCCGGATCCTGACGGCTGCCGGCCTGGTCGTCGCGACGCTTGCCTCAACCACTTTTCTTGCGGCTCCTGCCCAAGCTGCCGCAGTCGGGTCGGTGCGGCTGGTGGACCCGGACTTCGTGCAGTTCACCGCCGCCAAAGGCAAGGTGAACAAGCTCAAGATCACGATGTCCGGCCGAGTCGTGACGTTCGATGACCGGGTCGCCATCAAGGCAGGTAAGGGCTGCAAGGCGGTCCGCGGGGACAAGACCCGCGTCAAGTGCACGGTCGCGAAGAAGTCAGCCGCGGGAATCCACGTTTCGCTCCGGGACCGGAACGACTCGTTCGTCAACAAGACGAAGATCTACGTGTCCGTCAAGGGAGGGGCCGGTAACGACCGGCTGAGTGGCGGCGCCGATGTGGATTACATGGACGGCGGCGCGGGGGCAGATCGGATCGTCGGCGGCGCGGACCACGACAGCCTGTTCGGTGGATCCGGCAACGACATCATGCACGCCGGTGCGGGTGGCGACTTCATCGATGCCGGCGATGGCAACGATCGGGTGTACGGAGGCCCGGGCTGGGACGACGTTCTGGCCGGAGCCGGGGACGACCGGGTCTGGGGCGAGGCTGATCTCGACCGCCTCCTCGGTGAGGCCGGCAACGACTGGCTCAGCGGCGGCGACTACCGGGACGGCCTCCGGGGCGGGGCCGGCAACGACATCCTCTACGGCGACGCCGGCGATGACTACCTGGTCGGCGAGGACGCTGACGACAACTCCCGGCCCATCGGCAATGCCGCAGCACTGGACAAACTGGACGGCGGCGCACACGAGGTGGACGGGGACATCTGCCTCACTCTGGCCTCCACCAAAACCGTGAATTGCGAGCTGGCCGAGGCTCCGCCGCTCTAGCCCGCAACACGTCGCAACGGTATCGTTCTGATCTTGCACCGCCGAATCTCTCGGAAGGGCCCCACGTGCCGCGCTTCACCTGGTCGACGTGTGTCGGCCTGACCCTGCTCACCACCCTCACCGCCGGCGCGCTGGCCGCCCCCGCGCAGGCCGCCACCGCCGGCGTCGCCTCGGTCACCGGGACGAAGGTCCAGTACAAGGCCGCCAAGGGCAAGCAGAACCGGGTCGTCGTCACCCGCTCCGGCAACACGATCACGGTCGACGACGTGGTGTCGGTCAAGCCGGGCACGGGCTGCAAGAAGGTCAACAAGACCAAGGTGCGCTGCAGCACGAAGACGGCGCCGACCCGGGTGCGGATCTACACGTACGACCGGAACGACACGATCGTCAACAAGACCGACCTGGCCGCTACCGTCGACGGCGGCACCGGCAGCGACAAGATCACCGGTGGCCCGCGCAGTGACAACCTGAGAGGTCACACCGGGTCGGATCAGGTCTGGGGTCTCGGCGGCAACGACACCGTTCAGGGCGACAACGGCAACGACAAGCTCTACGGCGGCGACGGCAACGACTACTTCCTGGACGGCTACGGCAACGACGTCGTCCGTGGCGAGAACGGCGACGACCACGTCTTCAGCAGCAGCGGCGACGACAGGTTCTACGGTGACGCCGGCAATGACCGGTTCGACATGAACCAGCCGATCAAAGGCAGCTACCCGACCGACGACGACCTGGTCTCCGGCGGGAGCGGCGTGGACTCGGCGATGTACGTCTACCACTCGGCGGCCGTGAGCATCGACCTCGACGGCGCTGTCGGCGACGACGGCATGAAGGGCGAGAAGGACACGGTCGCCGCCGACATCGAGAACCTGGTCGGCGGTTTCGGCAACGACCGGCTGGTCGGCAACGCCGGCGACAACTCGCTGGAGGCCGGCGAGGGCAAGGACGTCGTCTACGGTCTGGGCGGCAACGACCGGGTCGACGGCCAGCAGCACGCCGACAAGCTCTACGGCGGTGCCGGCGACGACGTCGTGATCGGCGAGGACTACATCGGCGGGCACGCCGCTGACCTGCTGGACGGCGGCACGAACACCGCCAACGGCGACCTCTGCGACGTGCAGAGCAAGGATTCTCCGGTGGGCTGCGAAAGCGTGTACTGACCGGCGAAGGATCAGGAGGTCGTGACCCGCTGAAGCGGGTCGCGGCCTTTCTGCTTCCTGCGTCGTCCACGTCACGACGAACCGGTACCGACTCGTCCGTTCGGATGATCAAGTACTGCGTGAGCAGCGCCTACTCTGCGATCATGAGTAAGTCTCGGACCGCGCTCGCGGCCTCGGTTCTGGTCGGCGCCTCGGCGGTGGCCTTCGCGGTGAGTGGCGGCACCGCAACGGCCGACTCGGTTGCGGTCCTCCCGCTCACGACTTTCCAGGATGTCGTCGTCGACGGGGTGCACAAGCGCGTCTTCGTCAGCGACGAGGCGGCCGGGAAGATTGTCGCGACCGACTACCGGGGCAAGGTGCTCGCCGAGATCACCGGGCTCCCGCGCGTTTCGGACCTTGCCCTGTCCAGCGACTCGAGCCGGCTCTACGCGGCGGCCGGCCGCGAGATCGTGGCGGTGGCGACCGACCGGCTGACCGTGGCGAAGCGCTACGCCGTGGGCGACCGTTCCGCCTACCACCTCGCACCTGCCGGTGAGCAGCTCTGGTTCGGCTACCTGGAGGGCGACGACGGCCACGTCGGACGACTGAACCTGGCCGACTCCAGCCTGCACCTGCCCACCGGGATCCCGGCCGAGCGGCTGCAGGGCGCACCCGTGGTCCACACCAGCACCACCGCACCGGGCACCGTCGTGGTGTCCGATGTCGACAACCGGGACCTCTGGGTCTACGACGTCTCGGCCGGGACCGAGACCGAGCTCCAGCAGTCGGTCGGAAGCCTCGGCACCCGGGTGTGGTCGGACTTCACCCTGGACGGCAGCGCGCTGGTCCGGGTCTCCGACCGCGACGTGTCGCGGGTGCGGCTCAGCGACCTGACGACCACGGTCACCTACCCGGCGCTGGCGCGGGCCAACGGGGTCGACGTCGCGGCGGACGGCCGGACCGCGATCTCGGTGGCCTCGCAGGCCAGCGGGGACGACATCTACGTCTTCCGCGGTGACGAGACGACCGCCGCGCAGACCATCCGCCTGCCCCGGCCGAGCGGCCCGCCGATCGACGGTTCCGGCCGGCTGAACAGCGAGGGTGTGCAGGACGGGGGCATCGCCTGGGAGCCGAACGGCCCGCGCCTGTTCGCGGTCACCCGGTACAACGGTGCCTTCCAGTTGCGCATCCTGAACGAGCCGGCCACTCCCACCACCACGCCCCCGAAGCCGCCGGTCCTCCGCGAGACGCCCACGCTGATCCTGACCAGGAACGGTTCGGTCCACGACTACGGCAGCACGGTCTCCGTCATCGCACACCTGGGCGCCGCCGACACCAACCGGACCGTGGAGATCTGGGCCGATCCCTACGGCCCGGAGGCGAACCGGCTGGTCAAGAAGGGCTCGGTCGACCGGGACGGCAACCTCACCGCGTCCTTCAGGCTGACCCGCAACACCAAGTTCACCGCCCGGTTCACCGGCGACGCGCGGTACACGGCTCGCTCGGTCACGTCCCTGCTCCTCACCCGGGTCAAGGTCAGCACGACCGTCGCCAAGCACTACAAGACCGGCAAGATCGGATCGAAGAAGTACTTCTTCTTCCGCAAGAAGGCCACCCCCCGGTTCACCACCACGATGACCTCGTACGCCGGGCGCAAGCAGCGGCTCGTGGTGGAGTACTACGCCGACGGGAGATGGCGGAACTGGAGCGTGAAGGACGTCGCGCTCGACTCCCGTGGCGTCTCCATCGCGAAGTTCTCCGGCAAGCACCGGCTGAACGTGAAGTTCCGGGTCCGGGCCGCCTACCTGAAGGGCCTCACCGAGCAGGACAGCGTCAACTACACGACCCACGGCACGTGGAAGTACTTCACCTTCCGCAAGTAGCGATTAAGGGTTGCCTATCCTCATCGCATGATCCGACTCTCCGGCGTGTCCGTGCGGCACGAGGTGTACGACGCCGACGGCGCCGCCGACTTCGGCACACCTCGCCCGCACGGGGTGTCGGCTCGGGTGCGTGCCGGTGAGGTCGTGCTGCTGCTCGGCCCCTCGGGTTGCGGCAAGTCGACGCTCACCCTGACCGTCAACGGGCTCGTCCCGCACGTCGTCGGGTCGCACATGGACGGCACGGTGACGGTCCGGGACGTCGACACCCGGACGACGACCGTGCCGCGCCTGGCGGCCGACGTCGCGATGGTGTTCCAGGACCCGGACGCCCAGATCGTCACCGCCTCGGTCCTCGACGAGGTCTGTTTCGGGCCGGAGAACCTGTGCCTGCCGGTGGACGAGGTGCTGGCCCGCGCCGAGGAAGCGCTGCGGCGAGTCGGTCTGTGGGACCGCCGGCACGACGACCCGGGGCACCTCTCCGGAGGCGGTCGCCAGCGGCTGGCCATCGCCTGTGCGCTCGCGTTGCGTACCCCGGTCCTGGTTCTCGACGAGCCGACGGCGAACCTGGATCCGGCCGGTGTGGAGGAGGTCTATCGCGCTCTGCGCGAGGTCGCCGCCGGCCGCGACCGTGCGGTGCTGCTCGTCGAGCACAACCTGGATGTGGCGATCGATTTCGTCGACCGCTGCATCGTGCTGGACGCCGGCGGGCGCGTCGTGCTCGACGGCCCGGCCCGGTCGACGCTCGTCGACCATGTCGAGCAGTTGGTCGAGCTGGGTGTGTGGCTGCCGGCCGCCACGCTGGCCGCGTTGCGGCTGCGCGCGGCCGGGATCCGGCTCGAGCCGCTGCCGCTGACCCCGCGCGAGCTGGCCACCGCGCTGGACGCGGTGCCCGGCCTGCCGGCGCCGCAGCCCGGCGCCGGCGAGCACGACGCCGGCTCGGCAGAAGAGGCGATCCGGGTACGCGAACTGACCGTCCACCGAGGATCGGCGCGGGTCCTGCACGACGTCTCCCTGACCGTTCGCGCCGGCGAGTTCGTGGCGATGATCGGGCCCAACGGCGCCGGCAAGACCACCCTGGCACAGGCCATCGCCGGTGTGCTCACCACGCGCCGCGGCGCGGTGACGGTCGACGGGCTGGACCCGGCCGCCGCCGATCCGCGACTGCTGGCCGAGCGGGTCGGTTTCGTCTTCCAGAACCCGGAGCACCAGTTCATCACCGGCCGGGTCGAGGACGAGCTGGCGTACGGGCTGCGGGTCCGCCGGGTCCCGGCCGACGAGATCGCGGCCCGCGTCGACGAGCTGCTGGACCGCCTGGACCTGCGCGACCTGCGGGAGGTGCACCCGTTTCTGCTCTCCGGCGGGCAGAAGCGCCGCCTCTCCGTCGGCGCCGCCCTGGTCACCCGGCCGCGGGTCCTGGTCCTCGACGAGCCGACCTTCGGCCAGGACCGGGAACGGGCCGCCGAACTGCTCGGCCTGCTCGCCGGCCTGCACCGCGACGGCACCACGGTGGTCGTCGTCAGCCACGACATGAACCTGGTCGCCGAGTACGCGACGCGGGTGCTGGTGATCGGCGAGGGCCGGGTGCTCGCCGACGGGACCCCGGCCGCGGTCTTCGCGGACGCCGGCCTGCTCGCGGCCGCTGACCTGCGTTCACCGCCGATCGCGCAGGCGGCCCGCATGCTGACCGCCCATCCCGGCTGGCGTTCCCTGACCCGCCTCGCCGACCTGCCCGGGCACCACAGCCTGGAGTCGGCGCCGTGACGGATTCGGTTTTCGCGCTGCGCTCGTACAACCCGGTGGTCAAGGTGCTCGCGCCGATCCCGGCCATGGTCGTGGTGCTCGGCTCCCGGGACCTGTGGACGCCGGTGCTGTTCGGGGCCGTGGCGATGCTCATGCTGCTGGTGGGTGGCCGGCTGACCGGTCGCACGCTGCTCGGGGTGCTGCTCGGACCGCCGGCGCTGGTCGCGGTGATGACCGTGTCGTTCGGGGTGTGGACCGATCCGGCGCGGGTCGACGACACCACCCGCCTGCTCGAGCTCGGGCCGGCCACGATCTGGTCGGGTGCGCTCACCACCGGGCTGGCGACCGGCCTGCGCGTGGTGTCGGTGATGCTCTTCGCGCTGGTCGCGGGCCTGACCACGGACGGCAACGACCTGGTCCGGTCGATGATCGCCCACCTGCGGATGCCGTACCGGATCGGGTACGCGGGGTTCGCCGCGATGCGGTTCGTTCCCCGGTTCCGCAGCGACCTGGAGATCATCCGCCTGGCACACCGGGTACGCGGCGTCGACGGTGGCCGGGGCCCGCTCGCCGCCGCCCGCCGCTACGGGGGTTACACCGTGCCGTTGCTGGCCGGGGCGATCCGGCACGGCGACCGGGTGTCGCTGGCCATGGAGGCCCGGGGCTTCGGGGCGTACCGGACCCGTACCGAGCGGCGTCAGGTCCCGCTGCGGCTGCGCGACGCGGTCCTGGCCGTCTGGCTGCTCGCCCTCTGCTACCTCGTTCCGCACGTCTTCGCCCCGTACCTGTCTGGAGCCCTCGGATGAGACTGACCACCCGATTCCTCATGGCCTGCGCGGCCATCGGCGCGGCCACCGGTGTCCTGTTGCTGCCGGTGAACTTCGTGGCCGCCGCCATCGCGGCCACCGTGCCCCTGGCGTACGCCCCGATGGTCGGCATCTGGTTGATCGGGCCGGTCGTGGCCATGGCCGTGCTGCGCCGGCCCGGCGCGGCCGTGCTCACCATGCTCATCGCCGGCATCATCAACATCCCGACGCCGGCCGGGCCGTCCGCCATCGTCACCAACCTCATGGTCGGTGTCGCATTGGAGCTGGGTTTCCTGGTCACCCGCTACCGGATCTGGCGTCCGTGGCTCTATTACGTGACCGCGCTGGTCTTCGAGGTCGCCTACGCGATCTCGGCATACGCCTTCTTCAACATCGACGACATGGCGATCGCGGTGCAGGCGGTGTTCTTCGCTCTGATGGCGGTCAGCGCGGTCGCCTTCACCTGGGTCGGCCTGGTGATCGCCGGCCGGCTGGCGGCGACCGGTGTGGCCCGCGGCATCGCGCCGGCCCGCCGGCCGGCGGCCACCCCACCGGTGGCCTGATCAGGGCGCGCCCGGGCACGCTCGCCACGGGCAGCGGGTCGCTTCCGTCGTCCGCCCGGACCAGGAACATGCTGCCGGTGCAGAAGACCAGGACGCCGAGGATCGCCACCACTGCCACCGCGATCGGCCACAGGCGCCGCCGAGGCGAGGGCTGAGTGGGGTATCGCAGCGGCGACAGGGGCGGCGGCGTGGCTGCTCCGGCCTCCTCGGCGGCGGCTCGGGCGATGATCTCCGGGTCGCCGAGCCGGTCGAGGATCTCCCGGACCTGCGCCTCCGTCTCGTCGAGCAGGTCGGCGCGCCCGCTGTCGATGTGCTCGCGCAGGTCACGCAGGAGTTCGTCCTGCCGCTCCGGCGGCAGGCCGGCGGTGGCCCGGGAGACCCGGGCCAGGTATTCCGAGACCAGCGAGTCGTTGCTCTTGATCATCTCTGCTCCGTCCCCAGGATCCGGTCGACCCCCGAGCGGAAGGTCGTCCACTGCACACGAAATTGGTCGAGGGCCAGCCGGCCGGTGGGCGTCAGGGTGTAATAGCGGCGCGGCGGACCGCTCGGTGACTCGCGCCAGCCGCTGGCGATCCGCCCGGCCCGGCGCAGCCGGGAGAGCAGCGGGATTTCGTCAGGTCGGACCTGACAAACCATGATCGTCAGGCGTAACCTGACGGCCATGTCGAACCGTGACGATGTGTGGACCCAGATCGACGCAGACTCCCCCTACACCGACGACGCCCGTGCGCTCGTGGTGCTTGCGACGATCGCTCGTGAACTCTCCGACGCCGCCCGGGCCCTGGTCGCCGCGAACGGCCGGCCCGAGCCGACCCTGGTGCGCGAGGCCGCCCGGGTGGTCGGCAACGCCGAGCGGCTGCTCTCCGCCGCGGTCGTCACCTGCCGTGCGGCCGGCATCTCGTGGAAGGACATCGGCGACTCGCTGGGCGTGACGAAACAGACCGCCCAGGGTCGTTTCACCTCGGCCGTGGAGCAGTGGGAGGACGCGCTCGCCAAGCCGGAGGGCGTCGACGACTCGGGCCGGCGTTACTCGCGCCTGCCGCACGGGGCCACGTTCACCGCGGCGGTCGCCGCCGAGCTCGACGGCTGGGCGGTCCGGCACCGGGAGGCCCACCAGTTCGTGCCCCGGGACAACCCGAACTCGCCGCTCTCCGCCGGCCTGCGGCGGATGGGGCCGTTCGAGGAGCAGCTCGACATCAGCAGCCGCCGCCGGCGCCTCCTGGAGGACCACATCTTCCCGGCCGCGCAGCTCGCCCCGCTCTACGACCGGGAGGCCGTGCTGCACGACCGGCTCGCCGACGCCGGCGTCGACCCGACCACCAACCGCGCCGCTGCGGACAAGGCGCGGGCCCGGGCCGAGGAGTGCCGCGAGCACCTCGCGAAGGTCTACCCGCCGCTGACGATCGAGACGGCGAACGGGCCGCGCATCGCCGCGACCTGGGAGGCCAGCGTCGGGAAGTACCGCTGCCCGGTGTGCCCGGCTCTCAACGGGACCTCGGCGGCGGCCATCAAGCACGCCGAGACGGGTCACGAGCTCCCGGTGCCGCCGATCAACTGAAGTAGAACGAAACGGATGCGTTGCATCGTCCGTTCGGCCGGTAGCGCCGCTACGGTACCGTTCTATACTTCGATGATCTTCCCCCACTAACTTCTTGGGACAGACATGATCTCCGTACGTACCCGGGTCCTCGCTGTGCGCTGATCGCCCTGGCACCCGCCGCCGGGCTGCTGATCGCCTCACCCGCTCAGGCCGCGGGCACCTCCATCAAGGTGAAGTCCGTGTCGGTCAGCGCCTCGACCGTCGTGCTCAGCTCCGCGTCGACGAAGTGCAAGAACGTCACCTTCACCGCGAAGCTCAACAAGCCGATGCCGGAGACCAAGACCAAGCTCGGCCTGGTCGGCGTCGACGTCTACGGTCCGGACTCGGAGCTGTTCGCCGGCACCGCTTTCAAGCGGATCGGCAAAACCACCAAGTACAAGGGCAGCGTCAAGCTCTGTGGTTCCCACGATGCCGGCAAGTACCGTGCCGAGATCTACGGCGTGGTCATCACGAAGACGAACATCGTCACCACCAACAAGGTCAAGAAGAACGTCTTCTTGAAGCGCCCGTCGCGGCTCACCCTGGACGCCACGCCCGAGCCGGTTGTGAAGGGCCAGCGGCTGACCGCCACCGGCAGCCTGGTGGTCGACGACAAGGCCCTGGCCAACGCCAAGGTCACGATCTACTTCAAGGCGAAGGGCAAGAAGACCTTCAAGTACAAGGGCACGGCCGTCACCGACGTGGCGGGCAACTACACGAAGCAGTTCACCGCCAGCAAGAACGGCACCTGGAAGGTCGAGTACGCGGGCAACAGCAGCCGGAACGAGGCCGCCGCGACCGACGTCGTCAAGGTGACGAAGTAAGCAGAACAACTCAGAAGGGCGGGCCGGAACTCCGGCCCGCCCTTCTGCTTTTCGACGACGGCGGGCGATCGGCCGACGACAGAGTGCCGAAGTTGGCCTGGACACGGGTCCCCCGGAATGAGGATCATGAACGCGACAGCGGTGTCGAGTCCGGTCCCCGTCGTCAGCATCAGGAAGGACGAGCCGACATGAGCGGTTTCGCAGCTCGCATCCGACGCGCCACCATGGTCGAGCACCGGGAGGCCGAGAACCGGACCTTCATCTCGCGCCTGCTGGCCGGCACCGTCCCGCTGGAGGGATTCGCCCAGCTCACCGCCCAATACCTGGCCGTCTACCGGGAGCTGGAGGCGGCCGCCGCCGAGATGCGGACGAACCCGGTGGCCGGCGGATTCGCGGACCCGGCACTGTTCCGGGTGCCCGCCCTGGAGGCGGACCTGGCCCACCTCTACGGCCCGGGCTGGGAGTCCACGATCACGACGCTCGCCTCGACCGAGCGCTACATCGAGCGCCTGCGGGAGTACTGCCGCACCTCGCCGGGTCACTTCGTCGCCCACCACTACGTGCGCTACCTCGGTGACCTCAGCGGTGGTCAGCTGATCGGCCGTTCCCTCGCCGGGACCTACGGTCTGGACCGGGCCGGCACCGCGTTCTACCGATTCGAGAAGATTCCCGACACGCGGGCCTACAAGACGGCGTACCGGGAGCGGCTGGACGCGCTGGACCTGCCCGAGGAGGAGCTGGTCGAGGTCGTCGCGGAGGCCCAGCTGGCCTTCACCTTCAACGGGGCGATCTTCCAAGAGCTGGGCGCCGCCTACCCCGACGACCTCGCCCCGGCCGCCTGACAGCGGCCGGGCGACCGGCGCCGAGTCAACTGATCGGCGGCTCCCAGGCATCGACCTGCTCGCAGGGGATGAGCTTGGCCTCGGTGGACAGGTCGATGATCTGCTGCCGGGTCATGCCGGGGCTGGTGATGAACTCGAGCGAGCACTGGCCGACCTGGAGCAGCAGCAGGTTGCGGCGTTTGTTGTCGCCATACGGGCCGTACCACGCCCGATAGCCGTTGATGTCCGGGACGGCGGTGAGGCCGGACTCTTCGCCGTTCCGGCGGCCCGTCGTGACGAAGATGTCGATCTGTCGCCGGTTGTCCGACCGGGTGTTCGGATACTCCATGGCCATGACGACCTGGACCCGCTGCGGCTCGTCGTGCTGAACGCTCATGCTCCCGAAACGGAGGCCGTCGCGCAGCGGACCGAACCGGATCGGCATCCTGATCTTGCGAGGTGCTTCGAACCGGACGGCCTCGGCGATCTTCTGCAGCGTCGCCCGATCGAGGCTGTCCTGAGCCGGGGACGAGGCGCCTGGCCCGTCCGGGAACGGAAATGCGCGGCGCTCGACGCTGATCTGATTGCCGCCGGCGTCCCGCCAGACCAGCATCTCCAGGTGCGAGCCGTGAAGATATCTGGCGGGCCGGCCCTGGCTCTCCGTCATCTCGACGGTCTGGCCGGGATATGCCTTCCGTTCCGGATGACCGGGCGGATAGGCCGCGACATGCGCCTGGTAATCCCTGCCGGTCGAGGTGGGAACGAAGACCTCCAGCCACTGTCCGCTGGCGCTCGTACCCCACTGGCCCACCCGGATGCCCGCGGCCGGATCGATGTTCAGCGTCATCTCGTCGGCGAGCCGCGCTCGGTCCGGCACGATTGCCGGAGTGGGGGCCGCCCGCCGCTGCTGCACCACGACCGGCGTGCCCACCGCGACCGCGAGCGCCAGTCCCGCACCCAGGATCACCCGGGTGACCCGGCGCCGATGGCGCACCCGCGCCGCACCGACCTGGGCCGCCTGCACGAGGCCGTGCCCGTCCGGCGCCGTGGTGGCCCGCTCCTCCAGGGTCCGGCGCAGTTCGTCCAGTGTGGTCATGACAGCGCCCCCGCGGTCTGGTCGTTCTCGATCTCGATGCGCAGAGCGGCGAGCGCCCGGCTCGCATATCCCCGGACGGTTCCGGCCCGGCAGCCCAGGGTGTCGGCGATCTCCTGATCGCTGAGGCCCTCGTAATAGCGCAGCACCAGCACGGCCCGCTGCTGGCGGGGCAGTTCGGCCAGCATCCGCCAGAGTTCGCCACCGTCGTCGGGTGGCGGGATCGCGGGCGCGGCCCAGTCCTGTTCCGCGGTCAGCGGCACGGTGCGCACCCGTCGCCGGCGGCGCCGGGAGAGGAACTCGTTCGTCACGATCCGGCGCACGTAGGCGTACGGTTCGTCGAGTTTTTTGATCTTGTCCCATTTGACCAGCGTGCGGGTCAGCGCCTCCTGGACCATGTCCTGCGCCTCTTCCGGATCGCCGCACAGCAGCACCGCGCACCGCAACAGGGACGGCAGGCGTGCGCCGGCGAATTCCTCGAACCGCATCCGGTCGATCCTCTCTCGGTGGACTCGCTACATCCTGATGAATGCGAACCGGCCCGGATGTGTTGTGCGGCGGCAGTCCTCGGGCTGGCCGATCCCGGCGCGTTCTGGGAGTATCCGGCGATGTCGGACAACACGCGGCAGCATCGCCTGGCCGCCATGCGGGCCTGCGACCGGATCCTCTCCGGCATTCGGCCGGTGACCATGCGTGAGCGTCTGGCCGACCTTGATGCCGGCGGCGACCTGGACGAGCTTCCCGACTTCTACGGCGACGGGCCGGTGACCGTGCTGGAGGAGCGGGTGGCCGGCCTGCTCGGCACGGAGGCCGCGGTCTGGTTCCCGACCGGGACGATGGCGCAGCAGGTGGCGCTGCGTCACGGCGCCGACCGCACCGGCCGGGCCGCGGTCGCGCTGCACCCGCTCGGGCATCAGGAGGTTCACGAGCGCCACGCGTACGCCGAGCTGACCGGTCTGCGGGCCGTCTGGTCCACCGCCGAGCCGCGGAACCCGACCGCGGCCGAGATCGCCGCGCTGGACGAGCCGGTCGGCACCGTGGTCGTCGAGCTTCCGCTGCGCGATGCCGGGTTCGTCCTTCCGACCTGGTCCGAGCTGACCGCGGCCGGGGTGGCGGCGCGGGCGGCCGGGGCGCGGGTGCACTTCGACGGTGCCCGGATCTGGGAGTCCACGCCCTATCTGCGGCACTCGTTGCGGCAGGTCGCGGCGCTGGCCGACAGCACGTACGTGTCGTTCTACAAGTCCGTCGACGGGATCAGCGGTGCGGCGCTGGCCGGCAGTGCGGAGCTGGCGGCGTACGCCCGGGCCTGGCGGCACCGCTACGGGGGCAACGTGTTCCAGCAGTGGCCGGCGGCCCTGATCGCGCTGGCCGGGCTGGAGCGGGAGCTGCCCCGGATTCCCCGGTTCGTGCGGCATGCCCGTACGATCGCCGCCGCTCTCTCCACCCTGCCCGGCGCGCGGGTGCATCCGCTGCCGCCGCACACGCATCAGTTCCGCCTCTGGCTGCCGTTCCCGGCCCGGGTGCTGGACGCCGCGGTGCTGGCTCTCGCCGAGCAGGAGAAGGTCTGGTTCGTCGGCGGCTGGCGGGACAGCGACGTGCCGGGTTATGCGATGACCGAGGTGACGGCAGCCGCCGCGGCTCTGGAGTGGACGGTGGACGACGTCACCGAAGCGGGCCACCGTTTGTTGCAGCGGGTTCGTAACACGAGATAGGCCCTTGTCCGGAGGTGACTTTTGAGCCTACGCTGCCAGCAGCAGGAAAGCGCTTTCCTACAGATCGCTCGGAGGAGTCGCATGGCAGCGCGCAGATCGATCGGAATCGTCATCAACGGGGTGACCGGTCGGATGGGCTATCGGCAGCACCTGGTCCGTTCCCTGCTCGCGATCCGCGAGCAGGGTGGCGTGCCGCTGGCCGGGGGTGGGCACATCTGGCCGGAGCTCATCCTGGTCGGCCGGGACCCGGACAAGCTCGCCGCGATCGCGGCACAGCACGGGTTGACCGAGTGGACCACCGACCTGGACGCCGCGCTGGCCCGGCCGGACGTGGAGATCTATTTCGACGCCCAGGTCACCGCGCAGCGGGAGAAGGCGATCCGGCAGGCCATCGCCGCCGGCAAGCACATCTACACCGAGAAGCCGCTCGCGGAGAGCTCCGCGGCCGCCGAGGAGCTGGCCGAGCTGGCCGCCGCGGCCGGGGTGCGCAACGGTGTGGTGCAGGACAAGCTCTTCCTGCCGGGCCTGCGCAAGCTGAAGCGGCTGATCGACGGTGGTTTCTTCGGGCAGATCCTTTCGGTGCGCGGCGAGTTCGGCTACTGGGTCTTCGAGGGTGACTGGCAGGTCGCCCAGCGCCCGTCGTGGAACTACCGGCTGGCCGACGGCGGCGGCATCGTGATGGACATGTTCCCGCACTGGAACTACGTGCTGGAGGAGCTGTTCGGGGCGGTCCGCGGGGTGCAGTGCACGACCGCCACGCACATCACCAAGCGGGTGGACGAGCGCGGCGAGGAATACGACGCCGACGCCGACGACGCGGCGTACGCGATCTTCGAGCTGGAGGGCGGCATCGTCGCCCAGCTCAACTCCTCCTGGACGGTCCGGGTGAACCGGGACGAGCTGGTCGAGTTCCAGGTCGACGGCACCCTCGGCAGCGCGGTGGCCGGCCTGCGCGGCTGCAAGATCCAGCACCGGGCGACCACGCCGAAGCCGGTCTGGAACCCGGACCTGCCGCTGAGCGGGACCTCCTTCCGCGACCAGTGGACCGAGGTGCCGGACAACGACGAGTTCGACAACGGCTTCAAGGTGCAGTGGGAGGCGTTCCTGCGGCACGTCGTCGCGGGCGAGCAGTTCCACTGGGACTTCGCCTCCGGCGCCCGCGGCGTCCGGCTGGCCGAGGCCGGGCTGCAGTCGGCGCGCGAGGGCCGGCGGATCGAGCTGGCATGAGCATCGTCAATCTGCCGGGCGGGCGGAGGCTGACCCTCTCCACCCAGGGTCCGTGGGCCAAGCCGGCCGGGCCGCCGAGCAGCCGGGTCGCCTACGCCGCCGCCCACGTGGTGGCCGACCCGCTCGCGGAGAACGCGCCGGGTGCGCCCGCGGTGCTGGACTGGGAGACCACGCTGGCCTTCCGCCGCCACCTCTGGTCGCACGGTCTCGGTGTCGCCGAGGCGATGGACACCGCGCAGCGCGGCATGGGTCTGGACTACGCGGCCACCAAGGAACTCATTCGCCGCAGCGCGGCTTCGGCCGCGGCATGCGGCGGCAAGATCGTTGCGGGGGTCGCGACCGATCAGTTGGCGCCGGGTCCGGCGTCCCTCGATCAAGTGCGTTCGGCGTACGCCGAGCAGCTCGCCGATGTGCTTACGGCCGGGGCCGCTCCGGTGCTGATGTGCAGCCGGCACATGGCCGCCACGGCTCGCGACGCCGACGACTACCTCCGCATCTATGGTGAACTGCTGGAGCAGTCGGACAAGCCGGTCGTCCTGCACTGGCTCGGCACCGCGTTCGACCCGGCGCTGGAAGGTTACTGGGGCTCGTCCGACGTGGACAAAGCCACCGAGACCGTGCTGGAGCTGATCAACAGCAACCCAGCCAGGGTCGACGGCATCAAGATCTCGCTGCTCGACGCCGACCACGAGATCCGGCTGCGCCGCCGCCTGCCGGAGGGCGTGCGGCTCTACACCGGTGACGACTTCAACTATCCGGAGCTGATCCGCGGCGACGAGCGAGGTTACTCGGACGCGCTGCTCGGCATCTTCGCCGCGATCGCACCGGCCGCCGCGGCCGCGTTCGCGGCGCTGGACCGCGGTGACCTGGCGGAGTACGACCGGATCTTCGAGCCGACCGTGCCGCTGTCCCGGCACATCTTCACGGCGCCGACCTTCTACTACAAGACCGGCATCGTGTTCCTGGCCTGGCTCGCCGGCCACCAGGAGCACTTCACCATGGTCGGCGGCCTGCAGTCCGGCCGGTCGGTGCCGCACTTCGCCAAACTGATCGAGCTGGCCGACGCCGCCGGCCTGCTGCCCGACCCCTCCCTTGCCGCGCACCGCGCCAACAGGTTCTTCGAGGTGATGGCCGGATGAATCGCTTCTCCTTCAACCAGATCACCGCGAAGCACTGGGCGCTCACCGACCTGGTGAAGGGCTGTGTCGAGGCGGAGGTCGACAAGGTCGCGCTCTGGCGGGAACCGGTCGCCGAGTACGGCCTGGAGCGCTCCGCCGCCCTGGTCCGCGATGCCGGCCTGTCGGTGACCACGCTCTGCCGCTCCGGCTTCTTCCAGGCGCCGGACTGGTTCGACGACAACCGCCGGGCCATCGACGAGGCCGCCGCGCTGGGCACCGGCGTGCTGGTCCTGGTCTCCGGCGGGCTGCCCGAGGGGTCGAAGGACATCGCCGGCGCCCGCGCGCACGTCGCCGACGCGATCGCCCAGCTGGTGCCGCACGCGGCCGCCGCCGGGGTGACGCTGGCGATCGAGCCGCTGCACCCGATGTACGCGGCCGACCGCTGCGTGATCAGCACCTGGGACCAGGCCATGGCGATCGCCGAGCAGCACCCGGTCGGCCAGGTCGGCGTCACGGTGGACACCTACCACCTGTGGTGGGACGACACCGTGCTGCCGAAGATCGAGCAGGCCGGCCCGCGGATCGCGATCTACCAGCTGGCCGACTGGATCACCCCGCTGCCGGCCGGGGTGCTCACCGGTCGCGGGCTGCCCGGCGACGGCTGCGTCGACATGCGCGCGTTCCACGACGCGGTGGCGAAGGCGGGCTACACCGGCCCGATCGAGGTCGAGGTGATGAACGAGGAACTCTGGCAGCGGCCGGGTCCGGAGATCCTGGCCGCGACGATCGCCGGTTACCGGTCGATCTGACGCCCGCGGGTGCGAAAGACTCCGGGACCGGGCGGGTCAACGGCGACCACGCAGCCCGGTCCCGGTTCGGCCCTTCGGATGATCTTGAGGAAGACACCGGGTCGTAGTCTCACTGCCGGGATCTTCTCCAGGGGGCTGATAGGTGGACGCGGCGCGCGGTCCGGGAATCGACACTCCGGCCGGCTATACCCGGCTGCAACGGACGGGGACCGGCACCGAGGCCGACACCTACCGGGCGTGGGACGAGCGTGCCGGGCGCTGGGCCGTGCTCAAGCTCTTCCACCGCTATCTGGGCGGGCGTGCCGAGGAGGCCGCCTTCGCCGCCTACTGCGCCGCCACGGTGGGACTCGGCCGCCACCCGTCGATCGTGCCGGTCCGGTGCGGCGGGATCACCGCCACCGGGCGACCCTGGCTCGTCCTCGACGAGGTCGACGGCCGTACCCTCGCCGAGGCGATGGCCGGCGACCGGCCGCCGTCGCCGGCCGAGGCGCTGCAGATCGTGATCGCGCTGGCTGACGCGCTGGCCTGGGCGCACTCGATGCGCCCGCCGATGGCGCACGGCCGGCTGCGGCCGGCGGACATCCGGCTCGACGCGTCCGGCGTCCCGCTGCTCACCGAGTTCGCCGCGCCGGTGGTCGCCGCCACCCCGACGCCCGGCGGCGACGTGGTGAGCCTGACCCTCCTGCTGTTCCAGCTGGTCACCGGCAGTCCCTGGCCCGGCGACAGCGTGGACGACGGCCGGATCCTCGCGGTCTGGCCCGGCCTGACCGTGCTCATCGACCAGGCGCTGGCGCCGATTCCGCAGGTGGACACCATGGCCGAGCTCGCCGACCGGCTGCGCCTGGTGTGCCTGGCCGCCGGCCCGATGATCCCGCTGCCCGCGGCGCCCCCGGCACCCCTGCCGGTGGTCGCCGAGCCCGTCGAGCCGCCGGCGCGCCGGTCCGCGCGGTACGGCCGGGCGCTCGCCCTGCTCGCCCTCCTGCCGGCCGGGCGGGTATTTCGGGGCAGCGCAAAGAATCGGTGAACCTTTACGATCTTCAGCACCGTGCGGCACTTCGCCGCCGGAGCCACCAGGAGTGTCCATAATGGTTCGTTCCGTCTGGCTGCCCCGGGTCGCTCTGACCCTCATCACCACTGTCTCCGCCGGAGCGCTCGCCGCACCCGCGCAGGCCGCGACCACCGCCGGTGTGGCGTCGGTCGTCGGGACGACGGTGCAGTACAAGGCAGCGAAGAAGAAGAAGAACAAAGTCGTGGTGACCCGCTCGGGCAACACCATCACCATTGACGACAAGGTCGCGGTCAAGGCCGGCAGCGGCTGCAAGGCGGTCAAGCGCGACAAGACCAAGGTCAAGTGCAAGCCGGCGACGGCGCCGGCCCGGGTGGTCGTCTACACGTACGACCGGGTCGACTCGATCCGGAACTCGACGAACCTGCCGATGACCGCGTCCGGCGGCAGCGCCGGCGATTCGATCATCGGCGGCCCGGCCGGCGACAAGCTGAACGGCGACACCGGCTCCGACAAGATCTGGGGCGGCGCGGGCAACGACGACATCCAGGCCTGGACCGGCGCGAACCAGGTGTGGGGTGGCTCCGGCGAGGACCACATCCGGGTGTGGACCGGCGCGAACGTGATCTACGGCGGCGCGGCGAAGGACACCATCTGGGGCGGCCCGAACGCGGACCGGATCTACGGCGAGGACGGCCTGGACGAGATGTTCGGCCAGGGCGGCAACGACTTCCTCGACGGCGGCAACGACCGGGACTGGATGCTCGGCGAGGACGGCAACGACGTTCTCTACGGCCGCGCCGGCGACGACTACCTGCGCGGTGACTACGACAACGACGTCCTCTACGGCGGCGCCGGCGTCGACGAGCTGCACGGCGACAACGGCAACGACCGGGTCTACGGCGAGGCCGGCGGCGACCGGATCTACACCGACGCGATCCAGAACGACGGTGACAGGGAGGGGCAGGGCGCCGACTACTACTCCGGTGGCGCCGGTTATGACTGGGTGACGTACGGCTCGTACTTCACCTCGTCGGTCACCGCGGACGCGGACGGGGTCAAGGGCGACGACGGCGCCGACCGCGAGGGCGACACCATCGCCACCGACGTCGAGCAGATCACCGGCGGCAGCGGCAACGACACCCTCCTCGGCCGGCCCGGCGACGACGACCTGCACGGCGGGCCCGGCAACGACGCGATTTTCGGCCTCGGCGGCTCGGACGTGGTGGTCGGCGAGGAAGGCAACGACTACCTCGTCGGCGACTGGCGGGACAACGCGGTCGACCAGATCGAGGGCGGGGTCGGCACCGACGTGTGCGTCGTCGGCGGCCAGGACCGCAACGCCGACTGCGAGGAAGTCCGGATCCGTTAGGACCGATGAGCGCGGAGCTCCACGAGGAGCCCGTCGCGATCGGTGAGCACCGCTCCGAGGATGCGCCGGCCTGCCGCGAGCAGGTCGGCGACATCCGGGGTGCTCAGCGCGTACATCACCAGCGGGCCCTCGCGGAACGACACCACTATCCCGGCCCGGCGCAGCACGGCGAGCTGCTGCGACAGGTTCGACGCCTCCACGTCGATCTCGGCGAGCAGGTCGCGGACCGGCTTCGGACCGTCCTGGAGCAGCTCCAGCACGCGGATGCGGACCGGATGGCCGAGGGTCCGGAACATCTCGGCCTTCGCCTGGTACAGCGGCACTGACACGGCGCGTCCTCCTGGCTCTACCCACCGCTCAACTGCGAGGGCGCCGGCCCGGTAACGGCATGTACGGATTTTCGGAGTTGCAGAAGTCTTCAACTCACCGATCGGACATGTAATCAATCCCACGGTCCGCAGCGGCCGAGCCGGACATCGTGTGCGACCCGATCCGGCCGGGGTCCGACACGCTCGGCGCAGACCCGAGCAAGCCAGTGGGAGGACCCGAGATGCCGGACATGGACGTAGCCCTCAAGGACGCGATGCAGATCGACGGCGCCATCGGCGCCGCGCTCGTCGACCGATCGAGCGGGATGGCGCTCGGCATCGCCGGCGGCGACAAGAACTTCGACCTGACGGTGGCGGCCGCCGCCAACACCGAGGTGATCCGGGCGAAACTGCGCACCATGGAGATGCTCGGTCTGCGCGAGAATATCGAGGACATCCTGGTCACATTGGACTCGCAGTACCACCTGGTCCGACCGTTGACCGGGCGCTCCGGGCAGGGGCTCTTCCTCTACCTGGCGCTCTACAAGGAGCGGGCCAACCTGGCGCTGGCCCGGCACCAGTTGAAGCGGATCGAGGGAAACCTGGACATCTGACCGCCGCTCCTGGCGCAGACTTGTGCCGGGAGGTGATCGTCTTGTTCGCTCCGCCGATGGCCGAGGTCGGCACCGCGATGATGATCCAGCAGTGGCGGCAGTTGACGTTCCTGCACTGGCGCTACCCGGCGGACGCGGTGCGCCGGCTGCTGCCGGCGGAGCTCACGCCGCACACCATCGACGGCGACGTGTGGGTGGGGCTCATCCCGTTCCTCATGTGCGAGGTGCGCCCGCCCTGGATCCCCGAGCTGCCGTGGTTGTCGCGTTTCCCGGAGACCAATCTGCGCACCTACGTCCAGGGGCCGGACGGCGGCACCGGGATCTGGTTCTTCTCCCTCGACGCGTCCCGGCTGCCGGCCGTGGCGCTGGCCCGGGCCGGCTTCGGCCTGCCCTACCGCTGGGCCCGGATGTCCCTGCGCACGCAGGGCGACCTGACCACCTACGAGGGCACCCGGCGGTACGAGCCGCGCGGTGCCGCCTACCGGATCGGCGTCCGCTCCGGCGCCGAGATCCCGGAGCCGGAGCTCGGCGAACTCGATCATTTCCTGACCAGCCGGCACCGCCTCTACACCGTGAAGATGGGCCGCCTCGTCACCGTGGACGTGTGGCACCCGCCCTGGGTGCTGCACCGGGCCGAGGTCGTCGAGCTGCGGCAGAACCTCACTGAGGCGGCCGGCCTGCCGCAGCCGCACGGCGCGCCGCTGGTGCACGCCGCTCCCGGCGTGCGAACCCGGATCGGACTTCCACGGATCATCCGCTGACCGGATTCGCACACCAGTTCGAGTTATCCACAGCCTGTGTACCCAGCCTGTGTACTAATTCAGCGGCGCGCGTCCGCGTAGCGCAGCAGCGCCGCCACCCGCCGGACAGTGGCGGTCACGCCCCGTAGCGGTTCGACGCGGCTGACCCGCGCGCAGCGGTCGGTGGGCGCGACGGCGCAGGAGGGCGGTTGTCCGGCCGGCGCCGATCGGATTTCCGCCGGCGATGCCGTGATCCGGCAGCCGGCTCGTTCGTGATCATTACGACGCGGATGCTCTCGTGACCCACGCGAATCACCTCCTGCCGGTGACTGCCTACCCGCTCCCGGGCGAGGAAACCGGATCATTCGGTTGCGGTTGCCGACCGGTGGGCCAGGCCCGCGCCGGTGAGCCGGGGCAGCGCGGCGGCGCGCCCGGTCAGCAGCAGCAACAGGGCCTCGATCGGGCCGGTGATCTCCGGTCCGGCGCCCACCGACCAGTCCGTGTCGGTGGCGGTGAGGCGAACGCCGCGGAAGCGGCGGCGGGCCCAGAACGGCCAGCCCATGGTCCACACCCGGGTGGCCCCGGCGGCCGCGGCGCGGGTCGGCATCGGCAGCCGCCGGCCGAGCGGCACGGCGATGTCCTGGCTGTGCACCAGGACGTCGAACAGGGCGTTGCTGACGGTGGTGACCGCGGGCAGCCGGCGGGAACCGGCATGCTCGCGCAGCTCGGCGACCAGCTCGGTGGTGGGCCGCTGAGCGTGGCGCACGGCCATCACGTGGTTGAACCGGTGGAACCGCCCACCGGCCCGGATCGCCTCGGCCGCCATGATCAGCGGGCCCGGTGGCAGCGGTGTCATCGCCAGGTGGGCGGCGACGTCACGCACCCGCCACCCCGCGCAGAGCGACGGCGTCTCCCACTCCGCGGTGGCCAGCCCGGCCAGCAGCTCGGCGACCGCGCGGCGCTGCCCGGCGATGGCGGTCCAGCACTCCTGAGGCTCCATGACGGGCTCCCTTGAAAGTCAGAATCTCTGACTAATATGGTCAGGCTGTCTGACCAGTCGTCAAGGAGTTGTCACATGCCGCAAGACGACCTGAACGTGGGTGTGCTGATGTTCGTCGCCTATCGGGCGATGGAGAAGCGGGTCCTCGACGCGGTCGTCGCGGCCGGCTTCGACGACATCACCCTCGCCCAGGCACGGGTCTTCCAGCGGATCGGGCCGGGCGGCACCCGGCTCGTCGAGCTCGCCGAGCAGGCACAGGTGACCAAGCAGACCGCGGGTTTCCTGGTCGACCAGCTGGAGCGGGCCGGTTATGTCGAGCGGGTCGCCGATCCCGGCGACGCCCGCGCGAAACTGGTCCGGATCGCTGCTCGTGGCCGGGCCGCCGCGCGGATCGCCGCCGGTGCGGTCGCCGAGGTGGAGGCCGAGTGGGCCGCGCATCTGGGCGCGCGCCGGATGGCTCAGCTGGGCGAGGCGCTCACCCGGTTACGGCAGATCACCGATCCGTTCGCGTGACCCGCCGGCCCACCAGCGACCAGATGGCCGGCAGCAGGGCGGCCGCGAGCGCGGTCTTCAGCAGGTCACCGAGTAGGTGCGGGGTGAGCCCCTTGCTGATCGCGGTGGTCAGGTCCATGCCGGTGGCGAAGGCGAGCCAGGGCACCCCGATGAGATAGATCAACGCGTTGCCGGCGGCCATCAGCGCGATCGTGTAGCCAGGCCGGCGGTCCGCACCCAGCGCCGCGAGCTGACCGGCCAGCGCCGCGGCCACGATGAAGCCGAGAAGGTACCCAGCGGTCGCGGCGGGCCAGCCGGCGGTGCCGTCGGCGAACCACGGGACACCGAGCGCGCCGGCCACCGCGTAGAGCAGCATGCCCGCCGCACCGCGGTAGGCGCCGAGCGTGGCACCGACCAGCAGCACGGCGAAGGTCTGCCCGGTGATCGGCACCGGCGAACCAGGAACCGGGATCGCGATCTGAGCGGCGGCGCCCACGGTGGCCGCGGCACCCACGACGAGGATCACGTCCCGCACCGCGGACCGGCCCCACACGTCAGCCAGGACACCGGTCGGGCGCCCGGGAACCATCGTGCTGAACACGCCGTCGGTCACGCTAGACCCCTCCTGTACACCTTGGAGGGAACCCTAGATCGCGAGCCGCCGGAAAGGCAGAGGTGCGGGACGAATGTGATGTTGTGGTGATGGCCACAGACCGGCGTCAGCCGCCTATCTCGCTGACCTCGACCAGGGGCGCGCCGTTCCACCATTGGGCGTGGATGACGAAGCTGCGGCCGGTCGAGGTGAAGTAGACCGCGAGGTTCGTGTCGGAGCCGGTCTTCTGCACCGTGAACCCGTCCGCCGGGGTGGCGGTGACCAGCGCGACCGTGCCCCGGCTGGTCATCTTGATGACGGCCGTGCCGCCGTCGCAGCGGAACGAGCGCACATACGTCTTCACGCCGTCGTCACCCGTGGTGACCGTCCACCCGTTCTCCGTGCTCGTCGACGGCTTCGTGGTGGCGGGCGTGGTGGGCGCGGTGGTGGGTGCCGCGGTGGTCGGTTTCGTGGTGGGTTTCCGGCTCGTCCGGGACGGCACCGCGCGGACCGGCTTGGACGACGAGGCGGACGGCTCGGGACGCTCGGGCACGGCCGGCGGTGGGGTCGGTGAGACCGTCGCGGTGACCGCCACCTCGGCGGGCGGCAGCTGATCGAGATCCGGCAGCGCCTCCTCGTCGGCGCGTGCCGCGTTCAGCACCGGGGACAGCGCGAACGACGAGAGCACGATGCTGGTCGCCGTGGCCACGCACCACCCGGCTACCGGCAACCACCTGGAAGATCGCACGAGGGCATCCTCTCACCTGGCCCTATGGTTTACGCCATGGCAATGATCCTGTTGGTCGAGGACGACCGCATCATCACGGCCGCACTGACCCGTGCGCTGACCGACGCCGGGCATGTCGTACGCCCGGTGGGGCAGGCCGCCCAGGCGCTGCGGATCGTCACCCAGGAGCGGCCGGACCTGGTCATTCTCGATCTCGGGCTGCCCGACATCGACGGCACCGACGCGCTGCGGATGATGCGGACCGTCTCCGACGTACCGGTGATCGTCGCCACTGCCCGGCGCTCCGAGGCGGACATCATCGCCCTGCTGCAGGCCGGCGCCGACGACTACGTGACGAAGCCGTTCAGCGGCGGGCACATCCTGGCGCGGATCTCGGCGGTGCTGCGCCGGGCGCGGACCATCCAGGAGCAGCAGCCGAACACCATCACTGTGGGTGAGCTGGTGATCATGCCGAGGCAGCGCCGGGTGGAGTTGCGGGGTGAGCCGTTGCAGCTGACCCGGCGCGAGTTCGACGTGCTGGCGTACCTCGCCGAGCGGGTGGGCCAGGTGATCAGCCGGCGTGAGCTGATGAACCAGGTCTGGCAGCAGGCCCGGATCGGCGAGGAGCAGACCATCGACGTCCACATCTCCTGGCTGCGCCGCAAACTCGGCGAGACCGCCGCGAAGCCCCGTTTCCTGCACACCGTCCGAGGAGTCGGCGTCATGATGGTCGATCCGCAATGAGGTGGGCGCTGAACCGCCTGGCGCTGGCCATCACCTCGATGGTCGCGCTGGCGTTCCTGGTGCCGCTGGCGGTGGCGGTCCGGCAGATCGCCTACGACCGGGCGATCTCCGAGGCCCGGCAGCAGGCCACCGCGATGGTGACGGTGCTCGGCGTCGACAACGACCTGGTCGCGCTCACCAACGCGGTCGCCAGCACGGCGGCGGGCAGCGCCGGGCAACTCGCCATCCACCTGCCCGGCCTGGAACCGATCGGCACGTCGCACCTGAGCAGGCCGACGGTGCAGCGGGCCGTGCAGGAGCGGCGTTCGGCGACCGCCGAGGCGACCGGGGGCATCGCCTATCTGCAACCCACGGTGCTCACCGACGGCCGTACCGTCGTGGTCGAGGTCTTCGTGCCGGCGGAGGAGACCCGGCGCGGGGTCTGGTCGGCCTGGCTCGCCCTCGGCGGGCTGGCGGTCGTGCTGGTCGGCGGCTCGGTGCTGCTCGCCGACCGCCTCGGCAGTCAGCTGGTCAAGGCCACCCGCCAGCTCGCGGCGGCGACCCGCCGCCTCGGCGGCGGCGAGCTGAACGAGCGGATCACCCCGACCGGCCCGCGCGAGCTGCGCGACGCGGCCCACGACTTCAACACCATGGCCGACGACCTGCGCCGGCTGCTGGACCGCGAGCGCGAGCTGGCCGCGGACCTCTCCCACCGCTTGCGTACGCCGCTGACCGGCCTGCGCCTCGACGTCGAGGCGATGCCCCCCGGCCCGATCGCGGAACGCATGCGGCAGGCCTGTGACCTGCTCGACGAGGAACTCGAAGCGATCATCACGGGCGCGCGGCTGGGCAGTATCGAGAAGCGCGGCACCGAGCAGTGCGACCTGGTCGAGGTGCTCGCCGACCGGCTGGCCTTCTGGTCGGTGCTGGCCGAGGACCAGGAACGGCCGTGGGAGGTGGTCGGCGGCAACGAGCCGGTCCTGGTGCCGATGCCGCCGAGCGAGGTGATCCTGGTGGTGGACGCGCTGCTGGGCAACGTCTTCTCGCACACCCCGGACGGGACCGCCTTCCGGGTCATCGTCTCCGCCAGCGGGCTGCTCGTCGACGACGCCGGCCCCGGCATCCCGGACCCGGAGAACGCGGTGAAGCGCGGCTTCAGCGGCGCCGGGTCGACCGGTCTGGGTCTGGACATCGTCCGGCGGGCTGCCGAAACTGTGCGTGGGCAAATGGTGCTCGACCGTAGTCCTCTGGGCGGTGCCCGGATCGGATTTCTCCTGCACGCCGCCCCCATCGAGCCCGCTGACCAGCCACGACGCCGGCGCCGAGCGGTTTCATAAGGGTTTTCGGTCTCTTTAAGGCTCCGTTATGGCAGCTCCCCATAACGTTCCGGCTCGTAACTGCCAGGACGACATGTTCGGAGAGCTGACATGCGCAGGAAGATCGCCTACCCGCTGGCTACCCTCGGGATGGTCGCTTCGACCGTGGTTGTCGCGTCACCCGCCCTGGCACACGGATACGTCTCCTCGCCGCCGAGCCGTCAGGCGCAGTGCGCCGCGGGCACGGTCACGAACTGTGGTGCCATCCAGTTCGAGCCGCAGAGCGTCGAGGCTCCGAAGGGCTCAACACAGTGCAACGGTGGAAACGCCAACTTCGCGGTGCTCAACGACAACTCGAAGGCCTGGCGCGTGACCAACGTCGGCAGCTCGGTGACGTTCAACTGGGTGCTGACCGCCCGGCACCGGACCGCCACCTGGGAATACTTCGTCGGCGGTACCAAGGTCGCCACGTTCAACGACAACAACGCGATCCCCAACGCTTCCGTCTCGCACAAGGTCGACCTCAGCAAGTTCCCCGGCCGGCAGACGGTGCGCGCCGTGTGGAACATCGGCGACACCGCGGCGGCCTTCTACAGCTGCGTGGACTTGAACGTTGGTGGCGGCGGCTCCTCGACGCCGACCACCGCGCCGACCACGGCCGCCCCGACCACGGCTCCTACCAAGGCGCCCACCACCGCGCCGACGACGGCCCCGACCACGACCGCACCGACGAAGGCGCCGACCACCGCGCCGACGACGGCCCCGACCAGCACCACGGCGCCGGCGACCGGCAGCGAGTGGGCGCCGGGAGTGGCGTACAGGACCGGTGACGTGGTGACCTACAACGGCGTCTCCTACCAGTGCCGCCAGTCGCACAAGTCGATCAACAGCTGGGAGCCGTCGATCTTCACGCTCGCCCTCTGGCTGCCGCTGTGAAGCGCCGGCTCGTAGTCCTCGCGCTGGCCGCGCCGCTGCTGCTGGGAGCCTGCGGCACCGACACCAGCAAGGACGCCGCAGCGCCCGCGAGCGCGGTCGCGCAGACCCAGAACGTCAAGAACGTCTCCGAGATCACCGCCGGTGCCACCTTCAACGACACCGACGTGATGTTCCTGCAGATGCTGGTCGACAACCAGGAGCAGGGGCTGGAGATGGTGGAGATCGCCGCGAAGCGGGCCCAGCGCCCGGAGATCGTCGAACTGGCGCAGGCCGTCCAGGCCACCCAGAAGGACGAGATCACCATGATGAAGAACTGGCTCACCGAGTGGGGCAAGCCGACCACGGTCGACAAGCGGGTCAGCCTGCACGCCGACCACGGCGGCCTGCCCAGCACCGGTGAGGAGGAGATCGAGTCGCTGCGGACGATCAAGGACAAGAAGTTCGAGACGGCGTTCCTGAACCTCTTCCTGGCGCACCAGCACAACGCCATCGAGGTGGCCGACCTGGAGATCGACAAGGGCGGCAACGAGCTGGCCAAGCAGTTCGCGGAGCGGGTCAAGCAGTCCCGCGCCGACCAGGTGCAGCAGATGCTGAAGCTGCTCGCCGGCTGACATTCGCCAATCAGTGTGTTGAGTTCGGGCGCGAATCGCCCCCGAACTCAACACACTGATTTTTGTGATTCGTACCCTTGCTCTAGTTTTGTCGCTGACGGCAGCGCCCCTCTGGGACCACCCCGGATATGACGCCGAGGACAGCCACTTCAACCCCGCCGAGACCGTGATCAACGCCGGCAGCGTGGGCCGACTAGCCACCAAGTGGCAGGTCAAGCTGCGTACGGCGGACGCCAGCTGCTCCGGCCCGTCGGCACCGGTGCTCTCCGGCGACCGGCTCGTCACCACCGACATGCTCGGCATCTCGGCCTACTCGCCCGCCGACGGTTCGGTGCGCTGGCGATACGACTGGGACGACCGCCTCGACAACGACACCCCGGCCCTGGCCGTCGCCGACGGGCTGGTGATCGCCGCCAACGGCGGCTGCAACTCGCAGAGCGACCCGGACGGCAAACTCACCGCCCTCGACCTGGCGAACGGCCAGCCACGATGGACGCTGCCGATGGACATGCCCATCGGCTCGGTGGTCGTGGACAAGGGCATCGTGGCGATCTCCGGCTCCTCGCCGTCGGACGAGGACGCGGTCGTCGCCCACCGGGTCCGCGACGGCAAACTGCTCTGGCGCAAACCGAACCACGGCACCACCGGCGTCTCCGCCGACGGCGTCCTGCTGATCCACGCGACCGACGGGTTCGGTGTGCCCACCGGGCCGACCACGGCCGTCGACATCAGCACCGGCGTCACCCGCTGGTCCCGCGACGGCATCTGGAAGGCGCAGGCCGCGAGCCCGCGAGCCGACCGGTTCTACGCCACCGACACCGGCAGCAACCTGGGCGCGCTCGACGCGGCCACCGGCGCGATCCGGTGGATCGCGAACGGGAAGTCGAGCGAGCTGATCGCGGCCGACGGGCAGCGCGTCTATCGCGCCGACGGGCGGGACGTCGAGGCGTTGCACGCCGGCACCGGGGCGTCGCTGTGGAAAACCCGGCTGACCGGTGACGCTGGGCAGCCGGTCCGGGCCGCCGATCTTCTGTACGCCGGGAGCACCGTTCTGCGGGCGGCCGACGGGGGACGGGTGGGCCGTTCCTACCCGGGCCGGGTGATCGTTGCCGGCGGACGGCTCTACCAGGTGAACGGTGGTGTGCTCGGGGCCCACGCCCGGTAGTGGCCACGGGACCGGCTCGGTTGTTTTCGGGGAGCCGCTTCCGTACGTCTGAGGCAGCGCAACCATCTGGGTTGCGTTTGCGGTGTGCCGGGTCGAATGGGCGAAGCGGAACGCGAGCCCGGCCCGATGGGAAGGCGACGCCGAAAGCCGGCGTCGCTTTCCTGTTGGAGGTGCCGCCACCTTGGCTCCGATGTTCGCGCCGCTTCGAGAGCGCAACTACCGTCTGTGGGCGGCCGCTGACCTGGTCTCGGTCGGCGGAACGTGGATGCAGGTGCTGGCCCTCAACTGGCTGATCCTGTCGGCGACCGGCTCGGCCACGGCCATGGGCGCCGTGGTGATGCTGCAGTCCCTGCCCGTGCTGCTGCTCGGCAGCTGGGGCGGCGCGCTCGCCGACAAGCTCCCGGCCCGGCCGGTGCTGATCGCCTGCCAGGCCATCCGTGCCCTGCTCGCGCTCGCCCTGGTGCTGCCCGCCGGCAACTGGGCGATCTACGGGGTGGCCCTGGCCTCCGGCGTGATCAGCTCCTTCGAGGGCCCGGTGCTCGGCCGTTTCGGCTCGTCGCTGGTCCCGCGTGAGGCGCTCGGCTCGGCACTGGCGCTCGGCTCGGTGCTCAGCTCGGCCGGCCGGATCGGCGGCATGGCCCTCGGCGGCGTGCTGATCGGCATCACCGGCCCGACCATGCTGTTCCTGATCAACGCGGTCTCCTATCTCGCGGTGATCGCCTCGCTGCTGATGATGCGCAGCAGCGAGATGCGCGACCTGGCCCGCGCGTCGTCCTCCGACGGTGGCGTGATCGCCGGCCTGCGCTACCTGATCCGCCAGCCGGTCGTGCTGATCGTGCTCGCGCTGTCGTTCGTGCTGGGTTCGCTGGGCCGCAACTACCAGGTGTCGATGGCCGCGATGGTCTCCGGCCCGCTGGGCGGTTCGTCCGGCTCGTATGGTCTGCTGTCGACGGTCTTCGCCGTCGGCGCGGTGGCCGGCGGTCTGCTGCTGGCCGGCACCGGCAAGTCCACGCTGCGGGTCCTGCTGGGCACCGGCTTCCTGATCAGCGCCTTGCAGTTCTGCTCCGGCCTGGCCCCGAACGTTCTCGGCTTCGCCGCCCTGATCCTCCCGATCGCGGCGGGTGCGGTGGTCTTCGACACGGTCGTCTCGACCCGCATCCAGCTGGACACGAAGGAGGAGATGCGCGGTCGTGTCCTGGCCACGGTGGGCATCGTGTCGTCGCTGTCCGGCATCGTGGGCGCCCCGGCAATCGGCTGGCTGTGCGACTCCCTGGGCGCCCGAGGCGCCCTAACCCTGGCCGGCGCGGTAACCACGGCGGCGGCGGTGGCGGGCGGGATCGCCCTGGCCCGGGTGAAGGGCCGCAAGCTAAACCTGTCCTTCGTCATGGGGCGGCCGGTCGAGCAGCCCGCCTAACGCCGAAAATGAAGCATCTACTGCCTCCCTACCTGACAGGTGGGGAGGCAGTAGGCTTTCTGGACTTCACGGAGCGGCGGGCTCGTGGGTCACCTAGTGGAGGTCCGAAGACGTGGCAGTCATCGGTTCGTTCTTCCCGAGCAAGGATGGCAAGGGCCGTCACAAGACAGAGGTCGAATGCGGCTGGCAGGTGCTCAGCCATGGCGGCGAGACCTATCTTCAACTAAGCACCTATGGCTCAGATCAGCGGAAATCGGAGAAGAAGGTAAGCCAGACCATCCAGATCGACCGCGCTCGGGCCAAGGAGCTAGTGGAGATCTTGGAGCAAGCATTCCCTGATCTCTAAAGCGGTCATCCCTGGACCCAGCTGCGACGTCGGCGCGAGTCGTCGGCTACGAGGTCGTTACGGTGAACGCGGATAGGCCGCCACACCACCGAGGGGAACACGTGGAGCTCCTGCACTCCGGCAAGGTCCGGGACGTCTACGCCGACGGCGACGACCTCCTCCTGGTCACCTCCGACCGGATTTCGATCTACGACGTCATCCTGCCCACGCCGATCCCGGACAAGGGCAAGATCCTCACCCAGCTCTCCCTCTGGTGGTTCGACCAGCTCTCCGACGTGATCCCGAACCACGTCATCTCCGCCACCGACGTGCCCGCCGAGTGGTCCGGCCGGGCCATCCGGTGTGAGCGCCTGGAGATGGTGATGGTCGAGTGCATCGCGCGCGGCTATCTCGCCGGCTCCGGCCTCAAGGACTACGAGCGGGACCGGACGATCTCCGGTAACCGGCTGCCGGAAGGCCTGGTCGAGTCCTCCCAGCTGCCCGAGCCGATCTTCACGCCGAGCACGAAGGAGCCGGTCGGCGGTGGTCACGACCGGCCGATAACTTTCGACGAGGTGGTCGAGAGCCAGGGCAAGGAGCTGGCCGAGGAGCTGCGCCGGGTCACGCTCGAGGTTTACCGGCGGGGTTCGGAGATCGCGGCGACCAAGGGCATCATCATCGCCGACACGAAGATCGAGGTCGGGCACGCGAGCGGTGTGCTGAAGCTCGGCGACGAGGTGCTGACGCCGGATTCGTCGCGGTTCTGGGCGGCCGACGAGTGGCGGCCGGGCAGTGTGCCGCGTTACCTGGACAAGCAGTTCCTGCGGGACTGGTCGGCGGGGCTCACCGACTGGGACCGGACCGCGCCGGGGCCGGAGATTCCGGACGAGGTGGTCGAGGCCACCCGAAACCGGTACGTCGAGGTCTACGAACGTCTCACCGGCGATCGCTGGCGCTGAATCGGGCCGCCGCGGCCGCCCAGCGCTGCCGTTTGCGCAGCAGGTAGGACCCGTAACCGGCGGCCAGCACGGCTTCGATCAGGCCGGTCCATCCGCCGAAGATGATGCAGATCGGCGCGATCGTCCACAGCAGAACCGCGAGGACGCCCCACCACCGCGGTGGGCGTCCTGCGCGGTCGATCCGCCGGGCGAACTGCGCGTCGTCGATGAGCAGGTGCGCCACCACGCCGCGGTAGGTCTGGTCTTCTGTCGGTTCGAGCACGGCGAGCCCCGTACCCATGAATCGGCAGAAATAACGGACCTCCTGTTGCACGGCCGGCACCAGGCGGATCATCCCGATAAACCGGCCTACGATCAACGGGTGGATTACGGTCACCCGCTGCAGTTCGGGACCTTCCTGACCCCGGCCAACGCGGACCCGGAGGCGGTCGTCGCCCGGGCCCGGCTCAGCGAGGAACTCGGCTATGACCTGGTCACCTTCCAGGACCATCCGTACCAGCCGGGGTTCCTCGACACCTGGACCCTGCTGAGCTGGGTGGCCGCCCGGACCGAGCGGATCGGTCTGGCCGGCAACGTGCTCAACGTGCCGATGCGTCCCGCCCCGGTGCTGGCCCGGGCCGCGGCGAGCCTGGACCTGCTGTCCGGTGGGCGGCTGGCCTTCGGGCTCGGCGCCGGCGGGTTCTGGGACGCGATGGAGGCGATGGGCGTCACCCGGCGTACTCCCGGTGAGTCGGTGGATCAGCTCGGCGAGGCGATCGACGTGATCCGCGAGCTGTGGCGCACCGACGAGCGCGCCCAACTGCGCTACGGCGGCACGTACTTCCGTCTGACCGGTGCCAAACGCGGCCCGGCGCCGGCGCACGACCTGCCCATCTGGGTCGGTGCGTACGGTCCGCGCATGCTCCGCCTGGTCGGCGCGAAAGCCGATGGCTGGCTGCCGTCGCTCCCGTACCTGAAGCCGGGCGCGCTGGCGGCCGGCAACGAGACCATCGACGCGGCCGCCCGCAAGGCCGGCCGGGATCCTCGCGAGATCCGGCGGCTGCTCAACGTCTTCGGCGACCCGGCGAAATCCGCCGCGCAGTGGCTGGACGAGCTGCTGCCGCTCGCCGTGCAGGACGGCGTCGGCACGTTCATCCTCGGCTCCGACGACCCGGACGAGCTGGAACGTTTCGCGACCGAGGTGGTCCCCGCGCTGCGGGCCGCGGTCGCCCGCGAGCGCGCCGCCGGCGGCGTCTCCACCGACCTGGTGCGCCCCGCGGCCGCGCTGGCGAAACGTCGTGACGGCATCGACTACGACGGCCTCCCCGAGCAGCTCACCGCGGTCGCCATCGAACCCGGCGACTTCGAGTACGCCGGGTCCGCTCCACCTATCTGCGCGGCGGCGCGCCCGGCCTGGTGCTGCGCCCCCGCAACGTCGACGAGGTCGCGGCGGCGCTGACCTTCGCCCGCGATCAGGACGTCCCCCTGGCGGTCCGCAGCGGCGGCCACGGCATCAGCGGCCGCTCGACCAACGACGGCGGCATCGTCATCGACGTCTCCCAGCTCAGCGCGATCGAGGTGCTCTCCGAGGAGAAACGCCTGGTCCGCGTCGAAGCCGGCGCCCGCTGGAAGGACGTGGCGGCCGCGCTCGCCCCGCACGGCTGGGCGTTGAGCAGCGGCGACTACGGCGGCGTCGGTGTCGGCGGCCTCGCCACCGCCGGCGGCATCGGCTGGCTGGCCCGCGAGCACGGCCTCACCATCGACCGGATGCGCGCCGCCGAACTGGTCCTCGCCGACGGCAGCCGGATCCGCGCCGACGCCGAGGAGAACGCCGACCTCTTCTGGGCGGTCCGCGGCGCCGGCGCGAACTTCGGCGTCGTCACCGCGTTCGAGTTCGAAGTCGATCAGGTAGGCATGGTCGGTTTCGGACAGTTCGTGCTCGACGCCTCCGACGGCGCCACCCTGCTGGAACGCTGGGGCGCTGCCATGGAGGCGGCGCCGCGAGACGTCACCACCAACCTGATCATGGGTCCGCCGCGGCGTGGCCGGGCCCTGGCACAGATCTATGGCGTGGTCGATTCCGCCGAACCGGACACCATCATCGAGCGGTTCACCCCCATCGCCGGCGTCGCCCCGCTGCTGGACCAGCAGGTACAGCTGGTGCCCTACGAAGGCGTGATGAACGTCCCCGACGCCCCGCACGACGGCCAGGGCGAGCCAGCCGTGCGCTCCGGCCTCATCGATCATCTGACCCCGGAGTTCGCCGCCGCGGCCGCTCGCCTGATCTCTTCCGGCACCGTCTACTTCTTCCAGGTCCGCTCGGTCGGCGGCGCCGTCTCCGACGTGCCGCCCGACGCGACCGCCTACTCCCACCGCGCCGCCAGCTTCTCGGTGGTCGCCTTCGGCGGCTCCAAAGCCCTGCTGGACCGCGCCTGGGACGAGCTGGCACCCCACTTCCGCGGCCTTTACCTGTCCTTCGAGACCGACCAGCGCCCCGAGCGCCTCGGCGAGGCGTGGCCGCCGGCCACCCTCGCTCGCTTGCGCGAGCTCAAACGCCGCTACGACCCCGACAACGTCTTCCGCGACAACTTCAACATCATTTAAACCCTTTGTCGTACGGGCTACACCGCCCGCCGAACTACACCACCCGCCGTCACACGCGATCACCTGCCGGGTCCTTCCCGGTCAGCGCGACCGCCGGCGGCGGTCAGTGGTCACGGTGGGCGGGTTGCCGTCTTCTCAAAACGCCCCAATCCGTCCGCTGTCCCAGGTGTCGCTGCCTGTCCGGAGCCCACTAACCCTCATTGGCGCTGCCCGATACACCCGATTGAGTGCTGCCGCTTTTCGCGCCATCTGACGGCCGACGTCCGCCCACTGTGGACCGCTCCCGCGCCGTCATCGCTCTTGGTCGCGCTCCCACCTCCGACTTCCAGCCCTGATTCCCGCCGTCCGCCTCTCCCGTTGCTCACGCCGCGTGTCGCTCGCACCCGGCCCTCCGCTCACCCGTCCCCAGCACCCGCCTCCTTGCTCGGTGCGGCGCTCGATTTCAAGACGGTGAGCATGAGCAGGGCGGCATGTTCCGCACGCCCGCGGGATGGGGCCTTCAGCGGCGTCTCGGCGCGGGCGGCTACCAGCGTTGACCTGGCACAAGTGCGGAATCGGCATGCACAGAGCGGCAGTCCTGGCCGTGCGGGCGCGATCGTTGCCAGCGGCGCTAGGACCCTGTACCGCAGCGGAACGCGGCCAGCTTGCTCTCTTCTGAGCATCAGCACAAGAAAGCCGGACGAACCACCAGCGCAGGAGCCGGACGAACCATCAGCGCAGGAGCCGGACGGATTACCAGCGCAGCGAGCCGGACGGATTTATCAGCGTGGGAAGCCGGACGAATCATCAGCGCAGAGGAAGCTGGACGGTTCGATCCCGGGCTGACCGCGTTTCTTGCCTCGAGCGATGCGCGGTCTGTGCGCCCGCGAGGCTTGGTTCCTTCGCGCCGGTCACGGCTGCGTGCAGGAGACGACCTCGGGCCGGCTTCAGAGCCACATCGCAGGGCCATCCCACGAGGGTGGCCGCGTCGAAACGAGCGTCAGTTATGGCCGGCGGCCGCGGGCTGCTCCTGCCAGTGGACGCCGACCGGGCAGGCGCCGCAGGTGAGCTGCTCACCGCAGGTGGGGCACCAGTCGTTGGTGCGCCGCAGGTACCACCCCAGGGCAACGCCGGAGAACAGGCTCAATAGACCGACGACGGCTGAGATGGTGACCGCGCCCGTCATGCGAGCGGGCTCCGTCGAACCAGGTGCAGGCCCCGGTGGTCGAGCGCCGGGTCCATGTCGGCGCGGGACGTCACATAGGGCGCGGTGAAGGTGTCGACACCGGTGCCTGGGTGGCTGCCCGGACGGTAGGTCACCGTGACCGCCCGCGGGGAGGCCGCCTCGATCACACCGGCACGCCAGCCGTCCCGGTAGACCCACACCGGATCGGCCGGCCGGTAGCTCTCGGCCGGTGCCACGTCCGCAGGGTCGCGCTGCGGCGGTGTGACGGTCGGCGTGGACGCCTTCCAATTCGACATGTGGTGCCTCCTAGAACGTCACGAGGCGGGGTGTCGGGGGGCGACAGGCATCGAGAACTGACGCATCGGCCGGCCAAGCCAACAATCGGCACGCTGTGTTAGCAGTCGGTACGTGTCTGTCAGCTATCATGCTCGTCATCAAGTGCGTTCGCAAGGCCGGATGCACGTGCATCCGGCGCGCGCAAACGCGCGGGGCTACTCTTGAGCTGGTTTCGCAGTGGACGATCTCGGCTCTAGGATGCGTAAGACTGCATCGGGCAGTCACAAGGCAGCGACGAGGAGTCAGGTGAGCGCGGGTTCGCAGGAGGAGGCGCCGAGCGGCGGCCCAACCGTGCTGCGCATCCTGCTCGGCTCCCAGCTCCGCAGGCTGCGGGAGACGCGCGGGATCACCCGGGAGGCCGCCGGTTACGAGATCCGGGCCTCCGGATCCAAGATCAGCCGGATGGAGCTCGGCCGCGTCAGCTTCAAGGAACGCGACGTCGCGGACCTGTTGACCATGTATGGCGTGAGCGACCCCGAGGAGCGCGAGGCACTGATCGGGTTGGCCCGGCAGGCCAACAACCCGGGCTGGTGGCATCACTTCAGCGATGTCCTTCCCGGCTGGTTCCAGTCGTACCTGGGGCTTGAGGCCGCCGCCTCGCTCATCCGGACGTACGAGATCCAGTTCGTTCCCGGTCTGCTGCAGACGCCGGAGTATGCGCGGGCAGTGATCATGCTCGGACATGCCGGCGCCAGCTCCGAGGAGATCGACCGGCGCGTCGAGGTGCGCAAGCACCGGCAGCAGATTCTTACCCGTCCGGGTGGCCCCCAGTTGTGGGCGGTCATCGACGAGGCCGTGCTGCGCCGCCCGATCGGTGGCGTCGAGGTGATGCGCCAGCAGATCGAGTCGCTGATCGAGGCGTCGAAACTGCCGAGCGTGCGGCTCCAGATCATCCCCTTCCACGCCGGTGGTCACGCCGCGGCCGGCGGCCCGTTTGCGATCCTGCGCTTCCCCGAGCCGGAACTGCCCGACGTGGTCTACGTCGAGCAGCTGACCAGCGCGATCTACCTGGACAAGCGCGAGGACGTCGACCACTACGCGATGGCGATGGAGCGCGTCTGCATCGACGCCGAGCCGCCGAACCACACACCGGAGATCCTCGGCAAGCTCCTGCACGAGGTCGGCCGCCCCGCCTGACCACGTGCCCGACACGCACTGTGTCCGCACCGCGCCACCCGAGCCGTTCCCCTCCCAGCCCCAACCCGGTTCCCGTCCGAAACCGATACAGCGCGCCCAGCCATTCCGCCCCAACGCCGCGCGGCCGCATCCGAATGCCGCAACGCCCCGCGGCCGCCGGAGCAGAGCCCCTTGCGCCGCCGGTAGCGGCTTTCGAACCTTTGCGGCGAGGCAGGCCCTCCTGCGCGCCTGGCGCCTCGACTGTGGCGGCCCTGGGGCACCCCCGCGGGGCGCCCTCACGCGCGCCTGGGTGGTGCCGATCTCCAACGTGACCTGTCGAGCCTGGGGCCGTTGGCCGTCAGGGACGGTGCGTCAGTGACCTTGCTGGGGTGCTCTTCGAGCGGTGCCGACTGTGCTGCGGCCGGGATGTGACGTCAAAGCCGCTGTCAGGATGCCGCTGCGGTGTTGCGGCCGGTGTTCGGTTGTTGCGCCGGAGCTGGTCGACCGTGATGCGGCGGAGCCGCTTCGGGAGCGGCCCCTGGCGGAGCTGACCGAACTTGGCCGGATGTGAAAGGACGGTCCGGCCGCAGCCGGACCGTCGCGCTTCGTAACTATCAGGCGATCAGGTTGTCGAAGTCTCCATCGCGGACGCCGCCCAGGAACGCCTCGATCTCAGCCCGGGTGTAGATCAGTGCCGCACCCTCGGGGTCCCGGGAGTTGCGCACGGCGACGTCGCCGCTGGGCAGGACGGCGCACTCCACGCAGTTGCCACTCGGGTTGCTGCGACCGCTCTTCTGCCAGGTCACTCCCTGCAGCTGGCCGGCGGGCATGCCGTTGACCACGTAGGTCATTCCAAGCTCCCTTGGTGATGCCCCGGATCGCCGATCGATCCGGGATCGATGTCTCCGCGTGCCTAAATGGGCGGCGATGCAAATGCACGTGCATCTGGCCTTGCGTAGTCACGGGATTCTGAGCATGATAACGCACGTGAGCTCCCAAAGAGGGTCACTTAGGGTGACATCTTTGGGTGATGGGTCGGTCGCGGAGCGACGTCTGCGGCCTCGGCGCGAGGCTCCCTGGCGGGGGCGTCTGAGCGAGAGGTGACGAGTATGTCGATACCCAACATCGGCCCGGAACATCCCGATCCGGGAGACCCCGGCGCGGCCGAGAGTGCGCGCCGGGGAAACCCGTCTCCGGTTTACCGGGACGAGCCGATCACCGACGAGGTGGTCGCGGCTTCGGCCCGGGCCAGTGCGGTGACGCACCGGTTCGGAGGGGTGAGGTATGCACTGAGCCGGCCTGAGGGGCCTCCCGCCCCCGAGCCACCTGCCGAGGAAGGTGAGTCCGACGCGAGTGAGTGAGCTCGTTCGTTGCCGCGGGCAGCGCTCCGCGGGGCATCCTCTGGCTCGCTCCAGGTGGATGACTTCCGCGCCACGGGTTCGTGACCATGTGTTACGACCAAGTGGACCGCGCTGGCCGGTGCACGAGTTCGCCGAGTCGGACTATTGCTACGGCGTCGGCCCCATCCGGCTGCGCCTGGTGCGTGTCGACTGGACCAAGCCCATCCCGCACGACGGCGACATCTGGATCGGTGTTCGCGGCGTCGTGATCGACCGTGCGGGACGTGAGGGCGCGCTGCGCGAAATGCTGATCCGAGCGGGCCGCCTGCCCGTGCCCCCGGTCAGCAAGCGACCGCGCTTGCGGGTGTTGCGAAGCACGCCCGTCTGACGCCGGGCGGGCGGTTCGGTTCCCCGTGCCAAGCCGCCCGCCCGGTCCAAACCCCAAGCTTCAGCCACCGCAGCCATCCACTCAGCTGGCACTCACGCACGCTAAGTCCGTAGTTGGACGCCCGTAGTCAGCGCTCCCTCGACGATCTTGTTCGGCAGTGGGCAGCCTCAGCGGTCACATGGCAGTCCCCGCCAGTCCGGCCGGCTTCCGGTTGGCGACGGGCCAGCCTCAGTAGTCGTAAGGCAGCCCGGGACAAACCGAACCGCTTGCGGTTGGCAGCGCGGCAGTCTCACCGGCCGCAAGGTGCCCAGACCGATTCGCAGGCGGGGGCGGCTGAGGGTTCCGGATTGCAGGGTCGGTGGCGGTGTTCGAAGGGCAGGAGCCGACCATCTACGCGCTGCCGGGGAGTACGGCGGGCGCGGCGCCGGCGGTTACCAGCAAAAACCTGGCAGGCGGGACCGAGCAGGCGAAGGCCCGCCGGGTGGGTGGCGGGCCTTCCGGGTGAGGCTCAGGGCTTGCGGGCTACGCCGGCCCAGTAGTAGGCCGCCTTCGGATCCACGTCCGGGTCGTCCGGGCGCCAGCTGGAGACCGGGACCAGGCCCGGCTCGAGCATCTCCCAATCGCCGAAGAAGCGGGACACGGCTTCCTGCGTGCGGGCCACCAGGGTCATGCCCGCACCCGTGGCGGCAGCGACCGCGGCGTCGACCTCGGTGGGGTTGAAGTCGGCGGTGGGGTGGGTGATCGCCAGGCAGCTGCCGGACGGCAGGGCGTCGCGCAGCTCGGCCACCTTGGCCCACGGGTCGTCCTCGTCGGCGAGCAGCATCAGGATCGCGATGAGGGTCAGGCCGACCGGTTCACTCACGTTGAACGTGTCGAGCAGGGCCTGGTCGCTGAGGATCGAGGCGGGGTCGCGCAGGTCGGCGGAAATGTACTCACTGCGGCCGGCGGGGTGGCTCAGCATCAGGGCGCGGGCGTGGACCAGCACGATCGGGTCGTTGTCCACATAGACCACCCGGGTTTCGGGGGCGATCGCCTGGGCGACCTCGTGCAGGTTGGGCCGGGTGGGTATGCCGGTGCCGATGTCGAGGAATTGGCGGATGCCCTGCTCGCGGACCAGGTCACGGGCCACCCGGTGGACGAACTTGCGGTTCTCCCCGGCCATGTAACGCAGGCTGGGAATGGCCTGGATCATGGCGTCGCCGACGCCGCGGTCGACGGCGAAGTTGTCCTTGCCGCCGAGCCAGTAGTCGTAGATGCGGGCTGAGTGCGGCACGTTGATGTTGACCCCGGGTGGTGCGACCTCACGCGATGGGGAACTGCCTTTGCCCTGCTCCACAGCCGCCTCCTTGCGCTTCGACCCCGCTGCCGATCTTCACCGGTCCGTCCAGCGTAGCCGCAACGATTGACCGACTTAAGCCCCGGCGACCGGATCCGATTACTCAGCGGAAGCGTCAGGCAGCCGAAGCGTGCTCGGCATAGCCCCGGCGGTCGCCACGACGGTCCGTGGCCGACACGACGCGGTCACGTCCGGCGTGCTTGGCAGCGTACAGGCGACTGTCCGCAGTGGACAGTAGGGCGGGCTGGGTGAGGGCGGTGGCCTCTGACGCTGCGGCTACACCGATACTCACCGTGACCGGCAGGCCGCGGGTGACCGGGGTCCAGTCGTGTCCGCGGACCACCCGGCGGACATCGTCGAGCAGGCGCGCGGCCTGCGGAATCGTGGTGTCGGGCAGCACGATCAGGAACTCCTCACCACCCATTCGGGCGACGAACCCGTCGGGACAGGTCATCGCGATCTCCCGGGCCAGCAGGTCGGCGACGAGCGCCAGGACCTGGTCGCCGACGTTGTGCGAGAGCCGGTCGTTGACCTGCTTGAAGTGGTCGAGGTCGACGAGGGCGACGGTGAGGGCCGGGTCCGACTCGATCAGGCCGGGGAGCCGCTCGTCCACGTACCGGCGGTTGTGCAAGCCGGTCAGCGGGTCACGGCGGGCCTGCTCGCGGAAGCGGTCGGCCTCCTGCCGGGCCTCGGCGGTCTCGAACATCGCCTGCCGGGTCCGGGTGCGCGCTTCCCGCTGCACCGAGTGCCGCGCCTGATAGGCGCTGAAGAAGATCTTGTGCACGGCGAACGCTTCGGCGAATTCGCCGCGCGCGGCATGCAGTTCGGCCTGCTCCTGATGTACGCGTACCAGAAGGTCACCGAGGTCGCGTTCCAGGCACTGGCGCCGTGACTCGTCGAGGGTCGACTGCGCCCGCTCGCACGCGCCCAGCCCACGCTGCGCCCGGGCCAGGGTGAGCAGGTACATCGCCATCGCGTCGGCACCATCGTAACGGCCTTCGGCGTGCCGTTCGATGCACTGCCGCATGGTCGCTTCGGCGTCGGCGTACCGCTCGTTGCCGATCTGGATCCAGCCGATGGTGTCGAGATATGCCGGTTCCAGGAGTTCGCCGCGTTCGGCGGCGAGTCGCAGGAGGCGATCCGCGACCTCCTGCGCGCGCTCCTGATGGCCGGTGTCGAACTCGGTGAACGCGTAGTTGTTCAGCAGACACAGCAGGGCCGGCGACCCGGTTTCGACGGCGAGCTGTTCGGCCTGCCGGTAGCGGATGCGGGCGGCGTCCATGGAGCCGGCCGCGTACAGCGCGTCGGCCAGCTTGGTGCGGTGCCAGACGTGCATGTGCTGCGTCGAGTCGTCGTCGAGCAGCTCGACCGCCAGCACCGCGTGTTCGAGGGCCTGCTCGGCGTCGCTCAGGTGCTGGTGGATGCTCGACCAGACCAGGTGGGTACGGGCCAGCAGCTGCCGCGCGTCGTGGCTGACCGCCCACTGGTGCACCCGCCAGATCTGCGCCGCGGCGCCGGACACGTCGCCCGAGCGCAGGCGCATGTTGGCCTGGCAGAGCTGGGCGCGGGCGACCAGCAGTTCGTCGCCGAGGGCCAGCGCCGCCTGCTCGATCTCCAGAGAACGCGCCAGCTCGGCGTGCGCGTCCCAGGACCGCTCGTCCTCGATCGCGAGGAGTGCGGCCGAGAGCGTCTCGGCATCAGTCGCGAGCCCATCCACCGCGGTTCTCCTCTCCCCGTGCCGGCCGCAGCCGATCAATGCCGGCCGCAGCCGATCCGACGCCGGCCGCAGCCGGGCATTGCCAGCCGCAGCCGGGCATCGCCGGCCGCAGCCGATCCGACGCCGGCCGCAGCCGGGCATTGCCGGCCCTAGCCGGCACTTGCCTGGCCGAAGCCGATCCGACGCCGGCCACAAGCCGGCACTTGCCGGCCGAAGCCGGGCAGACGCCGGCTGCAAGCCGATCCGACGCCGGCCGCAGCCGGGGTAGGTGCCCAGCCGCGGCCGGATAGCGCAGACCGAAGCCGGGCAGCGCCGCCCGGCCCACAGCAGCGCCGACCCGAGTCGCGCCGCAGCGCCGCTCGGCCGAAGCATCGACTCTGCCTGCTCAGGGATGAGGAATTCCTCTCCGCTTCCCGAGCGTAGCTCTGCGTAAACGGGCGAATCCGGCACGCCGATGGTGATCCCGGACATGGTGCGGCGCCCGGATCCACCAGGGGATCCGGGCGCCGCGAGGAGGAGGGGTAAGGCTTCAGTCGGCGAAGGCCGGTTCCTTCTCGACGCTCAGGTCGACCGTGCTGCGCAGCTTGGTCGGCTTCATCGCGATCGCCGCGATCACGCCGATCACCGCGACACCCGCCGAGATCAGGAAGATGTGGCCGGTGGCGTCGCCGTACGCCGCCCGGACGACGTGCTGGATCGCCTCCGGCATGCCGCTCAGGTCGAGCGTGCTGCCCCCGCTGCTGCTCCCGGCCGGCACACCCATCGCGGTGAGCTGCGAGGTGATCGAGTCGGAGACCTGCCGGGCGAGGACCGCGCCGAGGACCGAGACGCCGATGGTGCCGCCGAGGGACCGGAAGAAGGCGACCGTCGAGCTGGCCGCGCCGATGTCCTTGAGCGAGACGGTGTTCTGCACCGCGAGCACCAGGTTCTGCATGGAGAGGCCGACGCCGGTGCCGACCACGGCCATCGCGGTGCCGATGTACCACAACGGGGTGTCGTGGTCCAGGACGGAGAGCGCGGCGAACCCGGCGACCAGGACGATCGTGCCGGTCACCACGTACGGCTTGATCCGCCCGCTCTTGGTGATCATCTTGCCGGCGACGGTGGAGGAGATCAGGATGCCGAACATCATCGGGATCATCAGCAGGCCGGCCTCGGTCGGGCTGTAGCCGCGCCCGATCTGGAAGTACTGCCCGAGGAAGACCGCGCCGCCGAACATCGCCATGCCGACCGCGAGGCTGCCGATGATCGCCAGGGCGGTGGTGCGCTCACGGACGATCGGCAGCGGCACCACCGGCTCGGCGACCCGCGACTCCACCCAGGTGGCCAGGGCCAGCAGGACCACACCGGCGCCGACCATGGCGAAGGTCTGCCAGGAGAGCCAGCCGAACGCGTCGTCGACGAAGGAGATCCAGATCAGGATGACGCTGACGCCGGCGGCGATCAGGGTGGCGCCGAGGTAGTCGACCTTCACGTTGTCGCGGCGCATCACCGGCAGGTGCAGGGTCTTCTGCAGCACGGCCAGCGCGATCACCGCGAACGGCGCGCCGATGAAGAAGCACCAGCGCCAGCCGAGCCAGGAGGTGTCGACGATCAGGCCGCCGAGCAGCGGGCCGGCGACGGTGGAGAGGGCGAGCACACCACCGAGGTAACCGTTGTACCGACCGCGCTCCCGCGGCGGGATCATCGCGGCGATGGCGACCTGGACCAGCGCCTGCACGCCGCCCATGCCGAGGCCCTGGAACGCCCGGGCGGCGATCAGCTGCTCGGTGTTCTGCGTGAAGCCGGCCGCCAGGGAACCGATCACGAACAGCACGATGGAGACCTGGACCAGCATTTTCTTGCTGTAGAGGTCGGAGAGCTTGCCCCAGATCGGGGTGGTGGCGGTGGCGGTGAGCAGGGTCGCCGTGACCACCCACGTGTACTGCGTCTGGCTGCCGTGCAGGTCGCCAATGATTTTCGGCAGCGCGGTGGAGACGATGGTGGAGCTGGCCATGGCGACGAAGAGCACGAGCAGGAGGCCGGAGAGGGCTTCCATGATCTCGCGGTGCGTCATCTGGCCGCCCTCGGCGCGGGTTGCGGTTGCTGCGCTCATTGCGCGGCCTCCAGAGTGGAAGAGTTGATCAAGTCGTTGGCGAAGCGGCGCAGGGCCGCGCTGAAGTCAGCGATCTCCTGCGGGGTCCAGTCCCGGAGCGCGGTGGTGAGCCGGGACTCGTACTGCTGTTGGGCGTTGTCGAGCACGTTGCCGCCCTTGTCGGTGAGGTGCAGGGTGCTGGCGCGCCCGTCGGCCGGATCGGCGACCCGGGCGACCAGACCGCTGCGGACCAGCATGGCGACGGCCCGGCTGATCGTGGAGGGGTCGAGGGCGTGCTCGGTGGCCAGGTCTTTCATGTGCACGGGGCCGGCCCGCTCGTGGTTGCGGATGGCGGCGAGGACGCCGAGGGCGCCGACCGGAACCGACGTCGTGGGCCGCTGCTTGAGCATGCGGACCGCTTTGAGCACGTCGTGCATGGCCTGCACCAGCGTCTCGTCGCGCATGGCCGCCTCCCTGAAATGCTTGATGCATACAACTATCCGCTCAGCTTGCCCAGTGCGCAACTTTTCTCATTGGGAACTGAATCACACGCCGGTAGGCTCAGGTCATGAGTGCTCCGACCACCGAGCCGGGCCTTCGCGAGCGCAAGAAGGCAGCCACCCGCCAGGCCCTGCACGAGGCGGCCATGCGGCTGGCGCTGGAGCACGGTCCGGAGCGGGTCACGGTCGAGGCGATCGCGGACGAGGCGGGCGTCTCCCGGCGTACCTTCTCGAACTATTTCGCGAACAAGGAGGAAGCTCTCCTGCACGGCCACGCCGTGCGTACCCGGATGTTGCTTGATCAGGTCCGCCGGCGGCCGGCCGCGGAGCCGGCCTGGGCCGCGCTCACCGCGGCCGTCGCGGAGTTCTACGGCGAGCTCGGCGATCTCGATCCGGAGTGGGTCACGCAGAGCCGGCTGGTGCGCCGCCATCCCTCGCTGGCGGCTGCGCAAGCGCAGACCTTCGCCGCGATGGAGCGCGAGCTGGCAGCGGAGGTCGCGGTCCGCCTGGGTCAGGCCGACCCCGTCGGGGTACGAGCACAGCTGATCGCCGCGGTCTTCCTCGCCACGCTCCGGGTGTCGTTGAACGTCTGGCTCGAGCGGCCCACCGAGCGCGCCTACCGTGACCTGGTCCGTGACGCCCTGGCCGAGTCCGGCCGCGGCTTCGCCTGACCCCCTCGACCGTGGGGATCCCGGGTGCGCATCCGCACGATGACGATGGTGAAAGCGCGGCCCCGGGCGGGGGTGTCCCGAAGCCGCGCTTCGCCGGACGCTGTTCTACCCACTGACGCTCGCTGATATGCGCGGCGGTCTCAGCGGGTGGCCAGACCACCCAGGATCAGGACGAGCTGCCGGCGCCACGCGTGCGGGTCGGCCGAGTGCTGAGCCACCCCGGCGTTCGCCATCATCAGCAGCGCGAGGTCGTGCCGGGTGAAGTCGGAGCGGAGCCGGCCGGCCCGCTGGGCCCGGATGAGCACGTCCACGGCCCGCCGCTGGGCGGTGTCGCGCAGCGCGGCGAGCCGCTCGTCGTCGTCGAAAGCGGTCGTCACCAGCAGTTCGGCGAGGCCGCGGTCGGTGGCCTGCAACTCGCAGACCCGGGTGAGATAACCGACGAACGCGGCCCAGGGGTCCGGATGCTCCAGGGCCTGTTCGGCGAGGCGTACGGCAGAGGTCATGTGGCTGGCGAAGACCTCGGCGATCAGATGCCGCCGACTGGGGAACCGCCGGTAGAGGGTGGCGTTGCCGACCCCGGCCCGGCGGGCGATCTCGTCCAGCGACGCGTCCAGCCCCTGCTCCGCGAAGACTTCGCGGGCGGCGTCGAGCAGTGCGGCGCGGTTTCGCCGGGCATCCGCGCGTAGCCGGGTGGCCATGCGCCACAGGATACGACTTTCTGGCGGAGATCCAATATGCCGATGTTACGGTCGCCCCGATCATGTCCCAGGGCACAGGAGGTGCGGGAATGCAGCGGATCGAGATCGACGTCCCGGCGGCTGACGGCGTCGCGGACGCGTACTTCGTCAAGCCGGACGGGCCGGGCCCGTACCCTGGCCTGCTGATGTTCATGGATGTCTTCGGCCTGCGGCCGCGGCTGCGGGAGATGGCCGACCGGGTGGCCGCGCGGGGTTACGCCGTCCTGGCGCCCAACCTCTTCTACCGGGGAGCGCGCAGCCCGCTGGTCGAGCCCGCCGAGTTGCGGGACGGCGAGCGGCGGACGGCGGCGTACCAGAGGCTGGCGCCGATGATGCCGGCGCTGGCCGCCGGGGTCGCCGCGGACACCGCTGCCTACCTGGACTTCCTGACCGCGCAGGAGGGTGTCGCGCCGGGCCCGGCCGGGCTGTTCGGTTACTGCATGGGCGGCCGCAACGCGCTGATCGCGGCGACCGCGCACCCGGAGCGGATCGCCCTGCTGGCCAGCTTCCACGCCGGCGGGGTGGTCACCGACGCGCCGGACAGCCCGCACCTGGGCATCGGCGCGCTCACCGGCGAGGTCTACTTCGGACACGCGGACAACGACGGCTCGATGACACCGGATCAGATCAAGGTCCTGGAGTCGGCCCTCGACGCGGCCGGTGTCACCTACACCTCGGAGCTGTACGAGGGCGCACCGCACGGGTTCACCATGTCGGACACCGCGATGTACCACCCGGGCGGCGAGCAGCGGCACTGGGAAGCCCTCTTCGCCCTGCTGGACCGGGCCCTGCCGGCGCCGGTCAGCTGATGCAGAACTCGTTGCCCTCCGGGTCGGCCATCGTCAGCCAGGTCTGCGGCCCCTGGTTGCCCGACCAGAGATAGGTGGCGCCCCGGGCGACCAGCCGGTCGCGGACCGCGGCCTGGTCCTCGCCGCCGAGCCGCAGGTCCAGGTGCAGCCGGTTCTTCACGGTCTTCGCCTCGGGCACGTACTGGAACAGCACGCGCGGCGCGCCGGGCAGATCATCCGGATGACGGATGGCCTGCCCGGCGCGCCACACCAGGGCACCGTTGTGCCGCAGGGTGTCGTCGTCGGACGCGAAGCCCTTGGCGATCATCTCCTTGATGAAGCCCTCGTCCTGCGGCTCCAGCCGCCAGCCCAGGGTCTCCGCCCACCAGTCGGCGAGCTTGTGCGGTTCGGGGGAATCGACAGCGATCTGAAACTCGTAGGCCATGCCCGCACGCTACCGAGGATTGCGGACAGAAATCGGCCTAGTTCGCGTAGAGGCCGGGGAAGTAGCGGTCGATCGCGGTCACGTCGTACACGTGCCGTACCTCGGTGATCTTCTGGTCCTCGACCGCGAGGAACTCGACCAGGCGGGCCGTGCCGAACGGCGCGGCCAGGTCGTAGATCAGCGCGGCGCCGTCGACCGCATCGGTACGCGCGACCACGCTGACCCCGTCGGCGAAAGCGGCGACCCGGTGCAGCACCTGCAGCAGCTCCTCGTCGTCGACCGGAGCGTCGAGGTTCCACTCCGTCTCGACGTCCGGGGTAAGCAGCTGCCGGGCCGCGGTCAGGTCGTCCGCGGTCCACGACCGGACCCAGAAATCAACTACGTCCATGGTGGTCAGCCGTTCAACATCGAGTCGGCGCTGACGAACGTGTAGCCGGCCTTCTTGATCCCGGTGACCAGGTCCTTCAGGTGGTCGGTGCCGAGGTACGGGTGGTAGAAGCAGCTCGCCACACCGTCGCGGACCACCAGGTTGCGCTCGGCCGAGGCGACCAGGTCGGCGGGAAGCCGGACCGGGTGGTTGTTGAACGCCTCCGGCTCGACGTTGCCGATGTTCTCCGGGACCACCACCGAGCCGTAGACGTCGCGGACGGTGTAGGGGAAGAACTGCCCGAACTGGCGGGCGTAGTCGTACTTCGCGCCGGTCAGCACGCCCGGGAAGTAGAGGCCGCGGTCGTAACGCTTGCCGAACAGGGCGTGCGCCGCCTGGTAGTCCGCCGGGCTGGCCGCGTAGTGCGGGAACTCGAAGATCTTCGGGGCGCCCAGGCCGGTGGCGAGGAAGACCGCGCCGGAGGCGACCATCCGGCCGGTGGCCCAGGCGACCGAGTCGCCGGCCACCGGACCGTCGTAGATCACGTAGTCCTTCTCGTTGACGTGCGCGGAGTAGAACTCGAAGTCGTTGGCGCTCTTGCCGTCGTACGGGTTCGCCACCGAGCCGTACTGGTGGGTGTACCCGTGCATGATCAGCGTGCCGCCCCGGGACTTCATGTACTTCAGCGCGGCCACCACCTCGGGCCGCTTGGCCAGGGTGTAGTCCTCGCCGTTCTGCGGGTCCCGGAACCGGGGGTAGACGGCGACGCTGAACGGCACCTTCTGGGAGTACAGGTAGTCGGCGACCGCGCGCAGGTCGGCCGGGTCGGCGTCCGGGCCGACGTCCTCGAGCCGGATCAGGGCACGGTGCCGCTCGCCGGCCGTGCTGCCCAGCGCGTCGAAGAGCAGGTCGGCGAAGACCAGGTAGCGGTCGTCGTGGCCGACGTACGAGAACGGGATCTCACCGATGTAGGTGAGGTTGCCCGACTTGACCGCCCACGGGAACGTGGTGCCGTCCGCCCGGACCGCGGTGGCCAGCGTGCTGACCTTGGCGGTGTCGCTGATCGGCAGGTTCATGATGCCGGCCTTGTTGTCGGCGCTGCGGGCCAGTGTGCGGCCCTTGTACCCGACCTCGGCGACCTCGGCCAGGTCGAAGGTGCCGCTGGCGAACCCGTACTTCGCGGCGAAGCCGTCGCGGGCCGCGAGCTGCCAGATGTTGTTGTAGACCCAGGTCACCGACTTCGTGGTGGCCATCACGTCGGTCAGGAACGCGGCCGGCAGCGGCTCGTCGTAGGTGGAACCGAGGTAGATCACCGCGGTGTAGGCGTTCAGGTCGCCGGCCCGGTAGGTGGCGACCGGCGCGGCCGTCCAGGAGCCGAAGTGCGAGGCCAGGTTGGCGGTCTGGGCGGCGTAGACCTCGCCGAGCCAGCCGTACTCGCTGGTGGTGTCGTACAGAACGAGGGTCTTGGCGGTGCCGCCGCCGGGGGCGGCCTTGCCGGTCTTGACCTTGGCGGCGGTGGTGCCGGCGGCGTCGGCCTCGACGGTGGTCAGGCCCACGGCCGCCACCGCGGCGGCCGACACGCCGGCGGCGAGCACGGTACGGCGGGAAAGCTTCGCGGTACGCATCAGGCAACGGCTCCAGACGTGAGGGCGGAATTCTGCGGGACGGGCATGGCGTCGGGGAACGGGGCGAGGCCGAGCAGCGCCGCGGTGGCCTGTGCGGTCCGGTGGGCGGCGAGACCGTCGCCGTACGGGTTGCCGCCCGCGGTCATCGCGTCCCGGCGGACCCGGCTGTCGAGCAGGGCGGACGCCTCCTTGACGATCGTCGCGGTGTCCGAGCCGACCAGCTTCGCGCAGCCGGCGTGCAGCGACTCGACCCGCTCGGTGACGTCGCGCAGCACCAGGGCGGGCACCCCGAAGCTCGGCGCCTCCTCCTGGATGCCGCCCGAGTCGGTGAGCACCAGGTAGGCCTCGGAGAGCAGCCGGGACAGGTCCGGGTAGGGCAGCGGGTCGGTGACGGTCACCCGCTCGACCCCGGCGAGGGCCATCTCCACCTGCGTGCGGACCGCCGGGTTGGGGTGAGTCGGCAGCACCACTTCGATGTCCGGGTAACGCGCGATCAGCTCCTTGACCGCGGTGAGGATCCGGTCGAGCGGCTCACCCCACGACTCGCGCCGGTGAGCGGTCACGAGAACGAGCCGGCCGGCCTCACCCCGATCGGCCAGCAGCGGGTTCTCGAACGGCAGCTTCCGGCCGGCCACCGCCAACGTGGCGTCCACCACGGTGTTCCCGGTGATCAGCACGTCGGCCGCGTTGATCTTCTCGTCCAGCAGGTTCATCGCGGCCAGCGGCGTCGGCGCCAGGTGCAGCGACGCGACCTGGGCCACCAGGCGGCGGTTGCCCTCCTCCGGGAACGGCGACTCCAGGTCGCCGGAGCGCAGGCCGGCCTCCAGGTGTACGACGGGGATGCGGCGCCAGAACGCGGCCAGCGCACCGGCCAGGCTGGTGGTGGTGTCGCCCTGCACGATCACGGCGGCCGGGGTGCGTACCGACCAGAGCTCGTCCAGCTCGCGGACCATCGCGGTGAGCAGTTCGGCCTGGCTGCCGGTGCTGCGCTCGACCTGGAGGGTGATGTCCGGCTCCAGGCCGAAAGCGGCGAGCGCCTGGGTGACCATCGTCGGGTGCTGGCCGCTGGCCAGCAGGATCGGCCGGAGCAGTCCGGCCTCACGCATGGCGAGGGCGACCGGGGCGAGCTTGACGGCCTCCGGGCGGGTGCCGCCGATCAGGTGAACTTCGCGAAGCGACATGGGGGAGCCTTCTCTTCGGGGGGAGGGGGTTCGCAGAGGGGTCAGGCGGCGACGGGCACGAGCGGCTCTTCGGCGAGCCGTTCGGTCTTGGCCCAGGACTGGCGGCCGCTGGCCTGCCGGCCCAGCGCCCGATAGGTGGCGGCGAGACCGAGGATCAAGAACGCGGGGTACGCGAGAGCGGCGATCAGCATCCGGGGCATGCCCTCGTCGCCCCTCTTGTGCCTGTGCACCAGGGCCCAGAGCAGCCCGGGGAACGTGGTGACCGTGATCCACACGGCGCCGCTCTCGGCGAGGGCGGCCCAGGTGGGCAGGAACGGCACCGGGTGGCCGATCAGCAGGCCGGTCGCCCCGGTCACGGCCATCGCGACGAGCAGCACCGTGACCATCGCGTTCGCCCACGGGGAGAGCAGGTAGTGCAGCATCTCGACCAGGGCGGTGCGGGCGATCCGCGGTGAGGAGAAGAGCCGGCCCAGGTAACGGGCGCACTGCATGTTGCCCTGCGCCCAGCGGGTCCGCTGCCGGGTGAGCCGGCGTACGTCGACCACCGCCTGCTGGGTGACCGAGCTGCGGGAGGTGTAGCGGATGGACACCCCGCTGAGGTGCATCCGCAGGCCCAGCTCCAGGTCCTCGACCAGGCAGCTGGACCACGGCGCGGAGCCGAGCGCCAGCAGCGTGGAGAGGCGGCTGAACTGGCCGTTGCCGCCCAGCCCGACGGTGTCCAGGACGTCGCGCATGTTCTGGCAGGCGTCGACGATCGCGCCGAACTCCAGGTCCTGCACCGCGCCGAGGAGCTTGTTGCGGTTGCGGATGCGGACCTGCACCTGGACCGCGCCGACCCGGGTGTCGCGCATCAGCCGGGAGACCTCGACCAGGATGTTCTCGCTGCCCTGGCCGTCGCCGTCGATGATGCCGAGCACCACCCGCTCCGGGCTGACGCCGGCCTCGGCGGTGCGCTCGGCGATGTAGCGGTACGCGGCGTTCAGCGCCTCGCCCTTGCCCTGCCGGGCCTCGGGGAGTTCCCGGCGCATCACGTGCAGGCGGGGGTGGTCGATGGCGGCGAGCACCTCGGGGGTGCGGTCGTCGGAGCCGTCGTCGACGACGAGGACCCGGGCCAGGGTGCCGGCCGGTCCGCGCAGGCTCAGGGCCGCGGTGACCGTGTTGGCGACGACGGCCTCCTCGTTCAGGGCCGGAACGATGATCCAGAAGTGCTCGGGGCGGGCGTCGCCGCCGGCCACCGCCCGGTTGACGACCGAGGCGCGGTGCGTGCCGACGTAGCGGACCGCGAACCACACCAGGATCACCGTGGAGATCGGCCAGGCCAGCAGGATCGCGTAGCCGGCGACCGCGACGAGCCAGCTTTCGGATGCAGTCACCGGTATCCCTCCCCTGCCCTGATCACTGTTCGTGATATCCGTTGAGCGCGGTGGGCCGCGCTCTTGGACGTAATAGGACATTAAGGAACTACCGAGGGTGACTCAAGGGGTGCGAGCGGAATGGGGGCGGAGATCGGCCAAAAGGTCTAACCCAGACATCTCAGACGTCGCTGAGCTGGCGAAACCGGGCAGGATTTGCCCGATTCGAGGGGGTTTCATGGTGTGCTTGGGTGACTGCGGAGGGTGATATCCGGGATGTGCGATGGGCGGAGCCAACCGTGCACTCTGCGTAGTCGAGTGACCGCGAAGAAAGGCCGCTCGCGTCAGCGGGCGGCCTTCCGGGCGGGGCTGATCAAGCAGGTGGGTTGTCGAGCAGGGTGGGATCGTCACGCAGCATCGCGGCCAGCCGGCGGGCCGCCATCTCGGTCTCCTCCGGGCGCTCGACCTGCAGCGGGATCGGCTGCGCCAGCGGCTCCGGAAAACCGGACTGCGGCTCGGCGTGCTGCGCGACGAAGGGCGGCGCGGCCGGTTCGGGATGCTGTGCGGCGAAGAGCGGCGCGGGCGCGGCCGGTTCGGGATGCTGCGCGACGAAGGACGGCGCGGATGTGGCCGGTTCGGGATGCTGCGCGACGAAGGGCGGCGCGGGTGCGGCCGGTTCGGCGCGCTGGGCTGGGAAAGACGGCGCGGCGGGCTCCGGCGGCGCCTGATGGCGGGGCGGCTCGGCGTAGGGCGGTGCGACCGGGGATGGCGACACCGGCGCGTACGGATGCTGCTGCTGCGCGGACGCGTACGGATGCGGGGTGTGGGGTGGCACCGCAGGTGGCGGCGGAGCCGCGAAGGGATGCGGGGCGTGCCGCGCCGCATCGGCGCCGGGCCGCTCCTCGGTCGCGCCCGGCTGGTTGTACGCCGCAGCCGGGGAGACGAAGGGGCGCTCGGCGGTGGGCGGTTCCGAGAACTCGAAGTCGGTGGGGCCGAACCGGTCCTGATCGTCGTGGCTGCCGCGCGGCGGAGCGGCCGGCTCCTCCTCCTCGACCTCGATCTCGAAGTCGGCGTGCCGCGGCGGCGCCTCGGCGGCGCGGGCCGCGACCGTGTGGTCGGCACTCACCTGCACCACGCCGTCGGCGAAGGCGAAGTGCAGCAACGTCGGATCGCCGGCGCCCTCGACACCGACCGTGACGTTCAGGTTCGGATGGCGGGAGACCACGCCGGCGATCGCCTCGACCAGCTCGGTCACCGCCGGCGGGGTGCCGGGGGACTCTCCGGCGGCGCGGCGCCTCAGCTCATCCCGCCTGGCGAGCTTGTCGAGCGCGTCGTCCAATCCGCCTCGCACGTCACCGTCCTCTTTCTCACGCGGTCGCCCGGTACTCCCACTCTGCCCTCAGCGGGGCAGGTTTGGAAACTCCGACCGGGCGACCAGCACGACACCCTACGACGACTTCATCCGGATCGCCTTGTCGAGTGCCTGGTCCAGCACCACCAGCAACGCGTCCCGCACGGATCCCCGGAACCGGGCGTCGAAGGAGATGACCGGAACATCCTCACGAACGGCGAGCGCCCACCGCACCTCGTCGATGCTGTAGCTCATCTGGCCGTTGAAGGTGTTGATGCCGACCACGAACGGCAGGCCGGCCCGCTCGAAGTAGTCGACCGCCGGGTAGCAGTCGTCGATCCGGTTGGTGTCCACCACGACCAGCGCGCCCAGGGCGCCCTTGACCAGGTCGTCCCACATGAACGCGAACCGGGTCTGGCCCGGCGTGCCGAAGATGTAGAGCTTCAGCGTCTGGTCGATGGTGAGGACACCGAAGTCCATCGCGACGGTGGTGCCGGTCTTCATGGTCGCCTGACCGGGGTTGTCGATGCCCACGGACTCCGAGGTCATCTCGGCCTCGGTGGTGAGCGGCGAGATCTCGGAGATGGCGCCGACCGTGGTGGTCTTACCGACGCCGAATCCGCCGGCCACGATGATCTTTACCGGGACCGGCGCCTTCTTGGGGGCACTGCCCGATACCCGCGCCGTGCCGACGACGCGGTTAGCTGATGGATCGAAGTCCACGGATCACTCGCATGATGGTCTCGGGGTCAGGTGTGTCGTTGTCCAGCACGTGGACGTCCAGTTGGCCGGCGGCCCGAAGGTCACCGACGAGGATTCGGCAGACGCCCAGATGGAGGCGCAACCGAGCGGAGATCTCAGCCACCGAGATCGGGCTCTCCTCGCAGAGAGACACGATCGCCCTGGTTTCCGGAGACAACCGCGACGGCGGGGCGCCAGGCACCACCGTCACCTGAGTTTCCATACCGATGTCGGGGTCTCCTCCATCGGTTCGCCCGTGCGTGATGACGAACGGGCGCAGACTGTTGGTCGACTGCTCGACCGGCGGGTGCTCCCCGGTGGGGGTGTAGCCGCCGGTCGAGTGCTGCGGACCGGATTGCAGGAAGGGCCGGACTCCGGGTCGCGCCGGAGGCACCGGTTCGTCGGGGTCCGGGTAGGTCATTGCTGGACGGCGTTCTTCAGCTCGGCGATCAGGCGCGGGCTCAGGGCGCCGCCGGCCCGGGTGGCGAAGAGCGTCATCTCGTAGGCCAGCGTGCCCAGGTTGGCGCTGCGGTCGGCGATCACGCCGAGCACCGAGCCGGCGCTGATCGCGGTGACCAGCAGGTACCCGTCAGCCATGTCGATGATGACCCGGTTCAGGGCGCCCAGCCGGTACCAGCTGGCGGCGCCGCCGGCGAGGCTGGTCAGGCCGGACACGACCGCCGCGAGGCGCTCGGCGTTCGGCCGGTCCTTGATCGCCGACATGGCCATCAGCAGACCGTCGGAGGACACCGCAATGGCTTCGATCACGCCCGCTGTACCGGAGGTGAACGAGTCCAGCAGCCAGTTGAAGGTCTTGGCTTCGGCGCTGAGCTGACTTTGCGCGGTGGGGTAGGGGGAAGTCATCGCGGTTGTCCCTCGTGTTGTGGCTGACTTTCATTCAGCGCGAGTGCTACTCCGTACTCGAACTGATCCATCAGAGCTCGCGCGGCTTCCGGGTCCAGCTGGGCCGGGGCCGGCGGTGGTGTCGGGCGGTGCGGTTCGTCGCGCGGGAGGGTCGCTCCGGGTACGCGACGGGTCAGCGGGGAGCCGCCGGAGGACGCCGGCGGAGCGGGCGGGGCCGCTGCCGGTGCCGGAGCCGGGGTGCTCCACTGCGGGGTGTTCCATTCGGCCTGGGCCGGAGCCGGCACGTTCCACTCGGCCTGAGCGGGAGCCGGAGCCTGGGCCGGAGCCGGAGCCGGCGTGTTCCACTCCGGGTTCACGACCGGGGCCGGCATGGACACGCTGGTGTCCGAGACGGCCCGGCTGACACCGGCCTCGAAGGCGTCGAACGCGGCCCGGGCGGCCAGCGCGTCGTCCTGCGACGGCGCGGCGGCGTGCTGCTGCCGGGCGGTCTCGGCCGGCAGCTGGCTGCCGGGCACCCGGCGGCGCAGCGGAGCGGCGCTGCCACTGCGCTGCTGCGGGATCTGCGCCTCCGGCGGGGTGGCTGACGCCATCGGGGCCTCCACGGCGGGAGCCGGCGCGTCCCAGGACGCCTGGGCCGGCTCGTTGTTCCAGGCCGCTTGAACCGGCTCGTTGTTCCAGGCCGCCGGGGCGGGCTCGCTGTTCCAGGCCGCCGGGGCAGGCTCACCGTTCCAGGAAGGCTGGGCCGGCTCGTTGCTCCAGGAAGGCTGGGCGGGCTCGTTGCTCCAGGACGCCTGCACGGGCTCGCTGTTCCAGGCGGAGCCGGCCGACGGGGCGGACGGCAGTTCCGGCAGCGCGGCCGGGACCCGGCCGGCGACCGGGGTGCCCATGTCGTAGGCGATCGCCGGCTCCTGCGGGTAGATCGGCGCGGCCGGCTCCTGGTACGCCCGTCCCGGCGAGTAGACCGGCTCGGCGTCGTAGACCGGCTGGTCCGCGTACGGGTCGGCAACCGGCTCCGGTGCGGTCGGCGCCGAGCCCCCGAACGCGTTCCAGGAGTGGCTCGACTCCAGCGTCTGGGTGGCCCGGCTCAGCATGTTCGGGTCGAACGGCTGCTGGCTGCCCGGCACCGAACGGACCCCGGCACTGGCGATCGCGACCTCGGAGGTGTTGCCGCGCAGCGCACCGGAGTACGCCGGCGCGACCGGCTCCGGGGCCTGGATCTGCGGCGGGGCCACCGGCGCCGGAACGGCCGGCGGGAAGCCCGGGGCGGGCGCCGCCGCCAGGTTCTCCACCCGCGCGATGAGGTGCGACGGGTTGAGGTCGATCCAGGCGGTCAGACCACCGTCGGGGGTGTCGGTCAGGGTCACCTCGATGCCGTGCCGGCGGGCGAGCCGGCCGACCACGAAGAGACCGAGCACCTCGGTGGGGGCCAGGTCCAGACGCTCACGGCGGGTCAGACGGGCGTTCTCCTCGGCCAGACGCTCGGGTGCGAGACCCAGGCCGTGGTCGATGATCGCCAGACGGGCGCCGCCGCGCAGCTCGTCCGCGGAGACCGTGACGGTGGTGTGCGGCGGGGAGAACGACGTGGCGTTCTCCAGCAGCTCGGCGAGGAGCAGCGTCAGGTCGGCCAGGATGGCCGGCACCACGACGATGTCCTCCGGCACGTCGACCTCGACACGGGTGTAGTCCTCGATCTCACCGAGGGCGAGACGGACGACGTCGGAGAGCGGCAGCGGCGCCATGTGCTCGTTCGCACCGGCCCCACCGGAGAGCACGACCAGCGCGGACGCGTTCCGGCGCAGACGGCTGGACATGTGGTCCAGACGGTAGAGCTCGCGCAGGCGGTCGCTGTCGGTCTCCCGGCGCTCCAGGGAGTCGATCAGGGAGAGCTGACGGCCGACCAGGTTCTGCGTACGCCGGCCGACGTGGCCGAACATCTGCGCGACGTTACGGCGGCCGAGCACCTGCCGTTCCACCAGCCGGGCGGCGGTGGTCTGCACGCGGTCGAACGCGCGGGCCAGGTCACCGATCTCGTCCTGGGCCTCGACGTCGACCGGGTCCAGCCGGATCGGGCGGACCGCGGCCTCCTGCTCGTCGTCGGCCACGCGCTCCAGCTCGGCCTCGGCGGCCCGGGCGATCCGGTCGGCCGAGACGGTCAGACGGCGCAGCGGCCGGGCGACCGCGCGGGCCATGAGGATGCTCAGCGTGATAACCAGGATGAGCAGCAGGAACGCGCCACCACCGATGAGGAACGCCTGACGCAGCGCGCTCTCCCGGTTGTTGTTGACCGTGATGTCCACGTCCTTGGCCACGCGCTTCTCGACGAAGCTACCGAGGATCGTCACCGACTCCAGCGACGGGAACAGCGTCTTGATCTGCAGGTTCCGCAGCGCCAGGGTCGGGTTCTTGGCCACCGTGGTCTGGAACTCCGGGCCCACGCGGAAGACGAACGCGTCCTGGGTGTTGATGTAGAGCCGGTACTGCGCGTCGGTGAAGTAGACCTCCGACGTCGTAATGATCGACTGAATCTGGCTGAACGTCGCGTTGAAGGCGCCGAGCAGCGCGGCCGCGGCCGGCGGGTTCTTCTGGGCGACCACCGCGGCAGCCAGGTAACAGGTCGCCTGGCTGATCAGGTCGTCGGAACGCATGGCGCGGTCGAGCGCGTAGACCTGGCGGCCGACACCGGTGGTCAGGTCGGCGCTGGTGGACAGGCCGAGACCGTCGATCAACGGGGTGATCGCGGTGGTGAAGTCGTTGACGATCGCGGTCGGGTCGGTGACCGCCCGGTTCAGCACGTTCTGCCGGGTGTTGTTGAGGGTGGCCGCCCGGGAGATGGCCCGGCTCAGCTCCTCGGGAACGTCCACGTCCATGTCGGCCAGCTCGGCGACCGCGCTGGCGGCCTCGGCGCTCTGCACCACCAGGGCAGGCCGTTCCACCAGGCCGAGGAGGAAGCCGACCGAGAGCAGCCGCTCCTCCTGGAGCTCGATCAGGGCCGAGCTCACCTCGGTGGCCATCCGGACGGTGTCGGAGGTCTCCTGGGCGACGCGGGCCGCGTCGATGCGCTCGAAGATGACCGGCACGCTCAGGCCCACGACCCCGAGCAGTGGCACGAGCACCAACAGGGCCAGCTTGCCCAGGATGCGGAACTTACCGAAGAGCACCGGAACGCTCCTGCCGCGCGCTGCCGCCGTAGTTGGGGACGTCGCCGTAGTTCGGAACCGGGTCGTACGGGCTGCCGCCGTAACCGCCGGCCGGGCTGCTGGGGCCGCTGTCGCCCTGGACCGAGACCTCGCGGCTGCTGTCGCCGCTGTCGGCCGCCGGCTCGCGGGACTGACGGCCGCGGGTACGGGTCCAGAACGTGGCGACCGCGATCAGGGCGACCGCGACACCGAGCAGGATCCAGGCCTCGATCTGGCGGTAGTTCAGCGAGTCGGTCCGCTCCTCGAGCAGGCTGTTCATCTCCTGCAGAACGACACCGGACAGCGCGGTCAGCGCGGTGGTCAGCGTGCTCTGCGCGGTCACCATGGCCGAGACGTTCGGCGGGCCGCCGAAGTTGGCGCCACGGTTGGCGGCCTCGATACCCCGCCGGAACCGGTCCAGGTTGTTCACCAGGTTGCCGCTCAGGGTGGCGCTGGTCGTGACGTTCGCGGCTTCCTGCAGGTTGTCGGTCAGCTCGGCGGCGACGTCCTGCACGGCGAGGACCTCGTAGCCGAACTCGATCTGCAGCGGCGGCTTCTGCCGGGTCTTGGCGGCGGCCACCCGGTTCGCCATGTCGCCCATCCGGCTCACGTGGGTGACGGCTTCCGGCATGTTGACCGCGACGGCCTCCTGCAGGTACCAGATGTCGCTGTCCGGGTCCCGGTTGAGCAGCGAGCTGTCCCGGACCTCCGCGTAGAGCTCCAGCGCCAGGTCGGAGACCTCGACGTGGGCTTCGTAGATGGTCGCCGAGTCGCCGGTGACGCCGGGGAGGCGACCGATCTTCTCCTTCAGGCCGGACCAGCGCTGCGTGGTGCCGAGGTCCTCACCGAGGCGCTCGTCGACGCCCTGCACACGCGCGACGGCGGCGGTCAGTGAGGCCGGCTCCGCGTGGACGTTCTGGAGGGCGGACGACTGCGACTCGGCCAGCGAGGTGACCAGGCCACCGAGGGCGCCGAGGTACTCCACGCCCTGCTTCGCGAGATTCGTCTCGTTCTTCTGTTCCGAGGTCTCATCCAGGACACGCAGGAACAGGGCTGCGGTCGGCAAAACGACGAGCACCGTGAGCACGACCGCGAGGGCGGAACGTAAACGGCTTCGCCGGCTGTTCACCGAGACTGACATTGCTTTCGTCCTCCGCCATGCACACGCGATGGGCCATTGGGGGGCTACGGAGAGTAGCCATGCGGGCGCACCGATCCGGGTCAATCTAGCCGAGAAATCCTCAGAAAACCCCTTTCCAAGGGGCAGACTTGGCTCGGCTGATCGGGGGATACGCGGCACTGCCGACTCGGCTGTACGAGTGCGCGGACGCGGGCTGCTGCGGTGAAGGCCCAGTCCACGCGGGTGTCGGAACTAAGTGACGAGCGCCGCGCAGATCGTAGCCGGACCGTAGGCGGGACGTGAATATGAGTTCTACTTCGGATTTGTTACATCTGGCCGGGCTCTCAATGACGGAATGTGATTGTGCCGTTGCGCAGCGAAGCGCCACTACCTTGAGTAGTGGCCTGAATACAAAAAAGACGGCCTCTCCGTCCCGTTTTCGGTACGGAGAGGCCGAATGACTTAAATCCTGGACAGTGCTTTTCGGAGCGGATCGAGCCCCAGCGAACCCAGGTTCAGGGCGTCGCGGTGAAAGGACTTGAGGTCGAAATCACTGCCTTTACGGAGCTTTGCCTCGTCTCGGGCCTGCAACCAGATCCGCTCGCCGACCTTGTACGACGGAGCCTGCCCCGGCCATCCCAGGTACCGCTTCCACTCGAACCGCAGCACCTCCTCTGCCATCCGGGTATGCGCCCGCAGGAACTCCCAGCCCAGCTCCGGTGTCCACCGCTCGCCCGGGTGGAAGCCGAACGGGTTGTCCCGGGGGATCTCCAGCTCCAGATGCATGCCGATGTCGACGATCACCCGCGCCGCCCGCAGCGCCTGACCGTCCAGCATGCCGAGCCGGTCGCCCGGATCGGTCAGGTAGCCGAGGTCATCCATCAGGCGTTCCGCGTAGAGGGCCCAGCCCTCACCGTGCCCGGAGCACCAGCAGAGCAGCCGCTGCCAGCGGTTGAGCGCGTCGGCGCGCAGCAGGGTCTGGCTGACCTGCAGGTGATGGCCGGGCACGCCCTCGTGGTAGACGGTGGTGACCTCACGCCAGGTGGAGAAGGTCTCCTGGCCCTCGGGCACCGCCCACCACATCCGGCCGGGGCGGGAGAAGTCCTCGCTCGGGCCGGTGTAGTAGATGCCGCCGTCACTGGTCGGGGTGAGGCAGCACTCCAGCTTCTGCGCCGGCGGCTCGATGTCGAAGTGGGTGCCGTTCAGCTCGGAGATCGCCCGGTCGGAGAGCGCCTGCATCCAGTCGCGGAACTCCTCCTTGCTGCCGATGTTGCGGGCCGGGTCGGCGTCGAGGGCGGCGACCGCCTCGTCGATGGTGGCGCCACGGCCCGCGATCACACCGGAGACCGCGCGCATCTCGCGCTCCAGCCGGTCCAGCTCCTCGAAACCCCAGAGGTACGTCTCCGTCAGGTCCACCTTCGCGCCGAGGAAGTACTGCGACGCCAGTGCGTACCGCTCCTCGCCGGCGGCCTCCTTGTCCCGGCCGCGCGGGGCCAGCTCCTCCCGGAGGAAGGTGCCGAAGGCGCTGGTGGCGGCGGTCGCGGCGGCCGCGCCCCGGCGCAGTTCCTCGGCGAGCGCGCCGGGTGCGTCGAGCCGGCCGGCGAGGGAGACGAAGAAGTCGTCGCGCTCCGGGTCGGTCCAGGCGTCGCACTGCTCGGCCACCGCCAGCAGCTGTGCGCGGGCGCTGATCAGGCCGGCGTCGGCGCCCTCGAGCAGGGTCCGGCGGTACTGCTCCAGGGCGGCCGGGAACGCCTTCAGCCGGGCCGCGATGTTGGCGACCGCCTCGTCACCCTCGGTGTGCATCACGTCGAACGCCATCCGCAGCCCGTGCAGGCCGCTGGAGATCACACTGACGTCGGTGGCGGCGTAGCCGGCGTCGAACCGGGCCAGCTCCAGACCCAGCCGCTCCAGCATGGCGTCCTTGGCGACCTGCTCGGACTCGTGCTCCGGCTCGGTGACGTCGAGGTCGTTGATGGTGCGACGGAGCAGCTCCGCCTGCGCGGTGAAGCCCTCCGGGGAGAGATCGTCGGTCTTGTCGTCGTAGCCGGAGATGCCGACCGCGGTCGCGCCGGTCGGGTTGAGCTCGGCCCACTCGTCGACGTAGCGGTTGGCGAGTTCGTCAATTCGTCCCACCTCGCCGACCCTACGGGACAGCGGTGTGCGATCGGGTCCACTCGAGCAGGCGGTCGGCCGGCCAGGTGTTGACCACCCGATCGGCGGGGACACCGCAGAGCGCGGCCCGCCCGCATCCGAAGTCGAGCCAGTCCAGCTGGCCCGGCGCGTGCGCGTCGGTGTCGATGCTGAACAGGCAGCCGGCCTCCACCGCGACGGTGAGCATCCGCTTCGGCGGGTCGAGCCGGTCCGGCCGCGAGTTGATCTCGATGGCCTTGTTGTGCTCCAGAGCGGCCGCCAGCACCTTGTCCAGGTCGAACGTGCTGGGCGGGCGGGTGCGCGCCCGGGAGTGCGCGGCGTCGCCCTCGCCGGCCGCGGAGACCTTGCGCCCGGTCATGTGGCCGAGGATGTCCAGGTGCGGGTTGGCCAGCGCGGTCACCATCCGCCGGGTCATCCGCGCCGACTCGTCGCGCAGCTTGCTGTGCACCGAGCCGACCACCACGTCGAGCCGGGCCAGCAGCTCGTCCTCCTGGTCGAGCGAGCCGTCCTCCAGGATGTCCACCTCGATGCCGGTGAGGATGCGGAAGCCGTCCGGCAGCGCCTCGTTCAGCCGGGCCACGTGGTCGAGCTGGCGGCGCAGCCGGGCCGGGGTGAGCCCGCGCGCCACGGTCAGGCGGGGCGAGTGGTCGGTCAGCGCGAAGTACTCATGGCCGAGGTCGGCCGCGGCCAGCGCCATCTCCTCGATCGGGGAGCCGCCGTCCGACCAGTCGGAGTGCACGTGACAGTCACCACGCAGCGCGGCGCGCAGGGCGGCGGCCGCGGCCGGCTGGTCGGTGCCCTCGGTGGCGGCCATCCGGCGCAGGTAGACCGGCTCCTCACCGGCCAGCGACTCGGCCACGCAGCGCGCGGTGACCTCGCCGATGCCGGGAAGTTTCGCCAGCGTGCCGGCCTCGGCGCGGGCGAGCAGCTCGTCCTGCGGGGTCTTCGCGACGGTCGCCGCCGCCGACCGGAAGGCCTTCACCCGGTAGGTCGCCTCGTTCGCCCGCTCCAGCAGGAACGCGATGCGCCTCAGGTCGGCGACCGGATCACGGGATGACATGTCCACAGACTATGCGCCTAGGCTGCACGGAATGCGGACGATCGATTGGGTGGACGACGCGGTCGAGATCATCGATCAGACGGCGCTCCCCGGTGAGCTGCGGATTCTGCGGCTGCACACGGTGGGCGAGCTGATCGCGGCGATTCAGTCGCTGGCGGTGCGCGGCGCCCCGGCGCTCGGTGTGGCCGGCGCCTTCGGGGTGGCCCTGGCGGCCCGGGTCCACGCCGACGACCCGAGCGCCCTCGCGGTGGCGATCCGCAAGATCGAGAACGCCCGGCCGACCGCGGTGAACCTGGCCCGCGGCGCGCGACGGGCCGCGGCCCGGATCCCGCTCGGGCCGGAGGCGGTGCTCGCCGAGGCGTACGCGATCCGCGACGAGGAGATCGCCGCCTCGAGAGCGATGGCGTTCCGCGGCGCCGACCTGATCACCGCGCTGTGCGGCGCCCGGCCCCGGCTGCTCACCCACTGCAACACCGGCGGCCTGGCCGCGGTGACCGTCGGCACCGCGCTGGGCGTGGTCGGCGAGTTGCACCGCCGCGACCGGCTGGCCGGGGTGATCGCCAGCGAGACCCGGCCGCTGCTGCAGGGCGCCCGGCTCACCTCCTGGGAGCTGACCCGCTGGGGGATCGAGCACCGGGTCGCGGTCGACTCGGCCGGGCCGTTCCTGATGGCCCGCGGCGAGGTGGACGCGGTGATCCTGGGCGCCGACCGGATCTGCGCCAACGGCGACGTGATCAACAAGGTGGGCACCTACTCGCACGCCCTCGGCGCGCACCGCGCCGGCATCCCGTTCGTGGTGGTCGCCCCGGAGTCCACCGTGGATCTCGACACCCCGAGCGGGGCACAGGTGGAGATCGAGGACCGCGGCGCGGCCGAGGTCACCGCGTTCAGCGACGCGGTGAACCCGGCCTTCGACATCACCCCGCACGACCTGGTCACCGCGATCGTCACGGACCGCCGGGTGATCCGGGTCGATCAGGGCGAACAGCCCTAGGCCTGCGGCTTCCAGGGCTTGAGCCAGTCGGTCTCCGGCCAGCCCTCGGCGGCGGCCATCAACGGGTACGCCGTGGCGCCGTCGATCGACTCGCGAACGATGTCGGCGTGGCCGGCGTGCCGGGTCGTCTCCTGGATCAGGTGCAGCAGCACCCAGCGCAGCGACCAGAAGTCCCGGTCGGCCGGGTTCCACGGCACCGAGTGGTCGATCGGCACCGGGTGCTCCAGGTCGGCGAGGTCCAGCACGGTCTTCTCGGTCGACGCGGCGATCCGGTCGTAGCGGGCGAACACGTCGTCGATGCTCTCGTCGTCGGCCAGCCGGAAGTTGGTCTCGTAAGCCTGGTAGTCCACCGTCTGCGGCTCGCCCCGCACGATGGTCATCCAGCTCTCCTCGGTGGTGGCGACGTGCTTGATCAGCCCACCGACGCTGAGCGAACTGGCGCTGGGCGTGGCCCGGAGCTGCTCCTCGGTCAGCCCGAACGCGGTCAGCCTGAGCACGTACCGGCTCTGGGCGAGGTAGGCGAGCAGGCCCTCCTGCTCGTTGGCGATCGGACCGACCTGACCGGGCATCGGGACTCCTTCGGTTGGCTTGCTCCGTCAGCGTCCACGTTAGAGCAGCTTGCGGTCACTTTCTGGCCGCAAAGCGACAACTTCGCCGTCGCCCACCGAGGTCACCCAGCCGCCGGACCGTCCCAGGTCCAGCAGCGCCCCGACCGACGCGGGCAGCCGCTCCGGCGCACCGGGCACGGCCGGCCAGGCCCGCCGGGCCCGCGCACCGGGCTCCAGGTGCGGGATCAGCGCCGCCACCGGATCGGCCTGCTCCAGAGCCGTCGCCATCCGTTCCAGATCGCCGATGAGCTGCCGCAGCTCGCCGCGCACCGCGGTCACGTTGCCGCCGCACATCGCCGCGGTCAGCTCGGCCCGCGTCGCGGCCACCCGGGTGCCGTCCCGGAACGAGCCCGCCGCCAACGCCCCGGCCAGCGGATTTCCGGCGATCTGCTCGGCCAGCACGGCCGCGAACAGATGCGGCACGTGGCTGATCTGCGCGACCGCGACGTCGTGCTCGGCGGCGGTCACCGGCACCACCCGCGCGCCCATCGAGGTGACGAGACGGGCCAGCGACAGCCAGTCGGCCAGGTCCGTCTCGTGCGGCTCCAGGCAGAGCACCCACGCGCAGCCGGCGAACAGATCCGCCTCGGACACCGCGAACCCCGAGGTCTCCTTGCCGGCCATCGGGTGGCCGCCGACGAACCGGCGCGCACCCATCAGGTCCCGCACGGGACCTTTCACCGAGGTCACATCGGTCACCAGGCCGTCGTGCCCGGCCAGCTCGGCAGCCACTCGCGGCAACACCGTCAGTGGTACGGCCAGAGCGGTCACCTCGGAGTGTCGCACCGCATCGGTCACCGAGCCGGCGATGGAGAACCCGCTCTCCCGGGCGAGTTCCCGGGTGGCCGGATCAGCGTCGAAGCCGGTGACCTCGTGCCCGCCGGCCGCGAGTGCCCGCAGCAGAGAACCGCCGATGAGTCCCAGACCGATGACCGCTGTCCTCATGCTTGGCAGTCGTTCTCTTTCTCCCACGCGGCCACCTCGGCGACCGGGCTCTTCTGCCCACCGTCACGCCAGGACCGCAGATATTTCGCCGGCCAGATCACGCCGCGCCGCACCTTCCAGTCGCCGGTCTCGGCGCACGGCGGGGAGATGCCGTAGTGCAGGTGACAGACGTTGTTCGCGTTGCCGGTCTTGCCCACCTCGCCGAGCAGCTGCCCGGCCCTGACCCGAACCCCGGCGTCGATGCCGTCCGCCACCTCGCTCAGGTGCGAGCCGTAGTAGCGCACCCCGTCGTCGCCGCGGAGCGACACGGACAGCCCGCCGTTGAGCGGCCCGTCCGGCCGGCCTTTCACATACGCATCGGTGCGGCTGACCTCCAGCACGACGCCGCTGGTGGTGGCGACGAACCGCTCACCGCAGTCGGCGAACAGGTCGGTCGCCGGGTATTTCCCATGAGTGCCGTGGAAGTCCACGTTCGAGGCGTCGACCGGGAACGCGTACTTCACCTCGGCCGGCTCGGCGCTGCTCCGCTTCGCCTCCGGGGAGGGCGTCCCGGCCTTGGCGGCCGGGGCCGGCGCTGCCGCCGCCGACTCGGTGACCTCCGGCTGGGCCGCCGCGCTCGTCGCGGGCTCGACGAACCGCGGCGTCGCCGCCGGCGAGCTCGGCGCGCCCGCTGACCCGCAGCCGGCCAGCACGGCCGCCGCCAGAGTCAAACCCGAGAGAGTACGGAGGAAACGCACCGGGTCATCCTGACAGAAGTGGGTGAACATCGCCGACTCACAGTGGCTACGCTGAAACCCTTGCCGGTGGATTCCGGGTGCTGTCCGGCGGCGCGGAAAGGGGACCGAGATGGCTGATCGGCCGGCTCCGTGGCCCGCGGCCGCCCCGCCGCCGCCCGGTTACCTTCCGCCGCAGCGCGACCAGCAGCTGCCGTCGTCCTACCCCGGCCTGCCGCCGCGGCCGGTCTATCGGGAACCGCACCCGGTGAGCGCGCTGGCGGTGGTCAGCGGGCTCGCCGCGACCACGGTGTGGTTCGCCCTCTTCGGCAGCCTCGGCCGCGACCTCGCGTCGTACGCGTGGTGGACGATCGGCGCGGCCGTCAGCGCCTGGCTGGTGTCCCTGCTGCTGGCCGTCCTCGGTGACCGCGGCATGGCGGTCGGCGTGGCCGTGGCGAGCGGCGCCGGCCTGTCCCTCGCGATGGGATTCGTGGCCGCCCGCTGGATCGGCACGCAGGACTGGCCGCTGTGGTAGTTGTCCGACTTCGACCAGCCTGAGCGGACACCTGGCGTGCCGTTTCCGTCGCCCTCGGGAGTGGGTCTGCCGAAGTGGCCATCGACCCTTGACGAACGTCGTACGGCTGGGCACTCTCGGCACCATGGCCCCCTCGCCACAACGGCTCGACCCGGATCGCTGCCGTCGTCGTCTGGAGTTGCTGGCGGCTCTCGCCCATGCCAAATCGGCGCGAGAGTCCGATCCGACGCAGCGGCTGCGCGGCATACGGCTGCGTGAGCTGATCGCCACCCGGCGCCGTCCGGGCAACTGAGGCTTCTCCGCGACCCGGCCGCAACCTCGTTGAGCGTGGCGCAGTGCGCCCGCCGCTGTACCCGCTACCGTCAGGCGCTGAGAGATAAGAGTCGCGTTGGGGGAATCGTGTCGATTTTCGCTGCCGCTGTCGCCCGGGGCAAGAACGGATGGACGGCGTCGGAGCTTGACCTTTCGGGACTGGCCGACATCGACGAGGTGGCAGACGCCCTTCGTGATGCCGAGCCGGACACCGACCTGGCGCTGTTGTTCGTCGAGAGCGACGACGAGTATTTGGCGATCCTGCGCCTCGACGAGGGCGAGGACCTGCGGGTCTTCGGCTCCGACTCGGCCTTCGCGGAGGAGTCGCGGATCGGATCGGTGCTGCTCGGCGAGGTGGAGACCCCGGCCCTCGGGATCGACGACCTGGCCGCCACGGACGACGAGGAGACCCCGGCCGGCGAGCCCGACGCGGACCCGGTCGGCGACGCCGAACTCCTCAACGACCTGGGCGTGAACGCGCAGCGGCTGCTCACGCTCTGCGGCATGGAGGGGATGCTGCCCTCCGACGTCACCGCCGAGATCTGCCAGCGGATCGGGTGCGGCGACGAGATGGAGGAGCTGCGCGAGGCGTGAACCGTCGCGACCGGCACGAGGCATGGATGCGGCGGGCGCTCGGTGTCGCGTCCGCCTCGCCCGAGGACGTACCGGTCGGTGCGGTCCTGATCGGCCCGGACGGCGCCGAGCTGGCGGCCGCCGGCAACGAGCGGGAACTCAGCGGCGACCCGACCGCCCACGCCGAGGTGCTGGTGCTGCGCCGGGCCGCCGCCGAACTCGGCACCTGGCGCCTCGACGGCTGCACCCTGGTGGTGACGCTGGAACCGTGCACCATGTGCGCCGGAGCGCTGGTGCTCGCCCGCGTCTCGACCGTGGTCTTCGGGGCGTGGGAGCCGAAGACCGGCGCGGTGGGCTCGCTCTGGGACGTGGTGCGGGACCGGCGGCTCAACCACCGGCCCGAGGTGTACAGCGGGGTGCTGGAAGCCGAGTGTGCCGCGCTGATGCGGGACTTCTTCCGCTAGCGGGTCCTCGGTGTGGTGATCTCGGGCCGCGTATGCGGGCCGAAATCACCACACCGGCTGGGGTGATGCTTAAGCCCGGCGCGGGCGCTACGGCCTGGAGTGGCACTCAGGTCGCTGGTAGCCACGGGGCCTTTCGTAGCCCGTACCGTGAAGGGTCTAAGCGATCGCCGTGTCCAGGCCGATCCGCACCATGTTGCTGAAGCCCTGCTCACGTTGCGCTGAATCCATCGCCTCGCCGCGCTTGATGTGGTCGCTGACGGTGAGGATGGTCAGCGCCTTGGCGCCGTAGCGGGCGGCGATCGTGTAGATCGCGGCGGACTCCATCTCGACCGCCAGCACGCCGTAGTCGGCGAGCGAGTCGTAGAGGTCCGGGCGGTCGGTGTAGAAGGCGTCCGCGGCCAGGATCGGGCCGACCCGCATCGGGACGCCCTGCGCCTCGGCGGTCTCGACCGCGGTGCGCAGCAACCCGAAGTCGGCGACCGGCGCGTAGTCGACCAGCCCGTCGAAGCGGGTCCGGTTCATGTTGGAGTCGGTGGCCGAACCGATCGCGGCGATCACGTCGCCCAGGTTCAGGTCCATCGCGAGGGCGCCGCAGGAGCCGATCCGGATGACCGACTTCACGCCGTACTCGTTGATCAGTTCGTGGGTGTAGATCGAGGCCGACGGCATGCCCATGCCGGAGCCCTGCACCGAGACCCGCTCGCCCTTCCAGGTGCCGGTGAAGCCCAGCATCCCGCGGACCTGGGTGTAGCAGACCGCGTCCTCCAGGAACGTCTCGGCGATCCACTTCGCCCGCATCGGGTCACCGGGCAGCAGCACCCGCTCGGCGATGTCGCCCGGCTTGCCACCGATGTGCACGCTCATGCCAGCTCTCCGTCTCGCTCGTCCATGTCGAAGATCTTGCCAGGTCAGCAGCGTCGCGCGGGGTTATGGGTGACCCGGCGGCAGGAGCGTCCGAGCGTCCGGTAACGTACTTCCCGGTGGTGTGTCCGAGTGGCCTAAGGAGCACGCCTCGAAAGCGTGTGAGGGTTTACGCCCTCCGCGGGTTCAAATCCCGCCGCCACCGCCAGCAGAGCCCGGTCCCACGGACCGGGCTCTCTTGTTTTCTCTCTTGCTTTCCTCCGTCACACCAGTCACGCTGTGTGCCCTCCGTTGAGGGGGCCGCGCGTCGGATCGGAGGCTCCTCCGTTCGGTTGTTCGCCATGATCAGCGCGCATTGTGTAACGGCGGCGTTTCGTCGCAGGTCAGAGCATGTGGCTACGTTCTGTAGTGAATCATGGACCGCCCAAAGACATAGGGTGTTGCGCAAGTCACGCAGCCGAAATACACCGGATCAGACAATGCGGTTCCGACCGGGCGGCGAGAAACTTTCACAGAATCGCCCCACCCAGATCTGTCGATGCCTGTCCTAGATTTGACACGTGAGAGTTCAGCATCACTGGTGGAATGGGGACGTCCGACTTCAGCGCCGTGACGTCTACGTCCGCACCGACGGCGAGATCTGGGAGGTCGAAGCCCAGATGGGCGGCCCCGAGGGCAAGTCGAAGGTGCAGCAGTGTCCCGGTCGGGCATCCGCGATGATCCTGGCCGACGCGTGGCGTGGTCCACGCTGGCGGTGGCGCGAGCTGTAAAAGCGCGCCAGGAGCCCCCCCCCCCCCTCCAGGCTGCGCCGCTAACTGCTCGACTTTCTCGGCCAGCCTTCACGACGAGCCGGATCCGCGAGGATCCGGCTCGTTCGTGTCTGTGCCATCCGCTTTGCGACGCACGTAGTGTCCGATGTGCGCGAAAATTAGTGATCTAGCCTGGAATGCCCATCGGCCGGGTAGGAGGCGATCACCATGGAAGCCACAGTTACCGATCATCGCAGCGACGTCGCGGTGCTCCATCTCTGTGGTGAGCTCGACGCGGACACCGCGAGCGAGCTGCACTCCCGACTCGCCGACCTGCTCGAACGGCCGGTGCCGCGGATCGTCGTCGACCTGACCGAGCTGAAGTTCTGCGACTCGGTGGGGTTGAGCGCGTTCATCACCAGCAAACAGGTGATCGCGGCACGCGGCGGGTGGCTGAGCTTCGCCGGCGCCAACCCGTTCCTCACCCAGCTGATGGAGACGGTGGGGCTGGGGAGGTACTTCGCGATCTTCCCTGAGGTGGATGACGCGATAGCGGCCGCGCAGCTGTGATCAGCTTCTGGTGAAGAGGCGAGGGCCGGCTCCGATCGGGAGCCGGCCCTCGCCCGCACTGTTTTCAAGCCCGACGATAGACCGGCTCCACTGACCGCCCGACAGCGGGGGCAGCCTAGGATGTGCGAACTTCAATATCCCGGAGGTCGTTCCACGCTCGGGGCCGCAGCCGTCCCCGCCCAGGCGGCCGGGACGTCGTGGTCGGCTGCGAGAAGCAGGCGGAGACGTACTGAATTGTTCGGCGTAGTCGAAAGGCCGGACCCGCCGGGTCCGGCCTTCAACGTCTGCCCTGCTCGGGCTGGCGGAGGATACGAGATTCGAACTCGTGAGGGTGTTAACCCAACACGCTTTCCAAGCGTGCGCCCTAGGCCTCTAGGCGAATCCTCCGTGCGCCAGGATACATAGCCGGGCCCTGGCAGGTGACGCGGGGAGGGGGCGCACACGGACCGCGGCGGGTTGGGTAGGCTTCAGGGCAGCCCCTCGTGCGGCGTGTATCTCGTGAACCTCCCCAGGGCCGGAAGGCAGCAAGGATAAGCGGGCTCTGACGGGTGCACGAGGGGTCCTTTCGTTGGTGGCGCGGATGCGCATCACTTCCGGGGCACGGCGTTTTGTTCTTGTCAGACCCTCGACGGAGAATGGCGCGGTCGTCAGGAGGTGGCAGGAGTGGCGCTCGCCCTCTATCGGAAGTACCGGCCTCGCACCTTCGCCGAGGTCATCGGTCAGGAGCATGTCACCGAGCCGCTGTCGCAGGCCTTGCGCAGCGGGCGGCTCAACCATGCCTACCTGTTCTCCGGCCCACGGGGCTGTGGCAAGACCTCCAGTGCCCGCATCCTGGCCCGCTCGCTCAACTGTGAGCAGGGCCCCACACCCGACCCGTGCGGCGTCTGTGGCTCCTGCAAGTCGCTGGCCAACGACGGCGTCGGCTCGATCGACGTCATCGAGATCGACGCGGCCAGCCACGGTGGCGTCGACGATGCCCGTGAGCTGCGGGAGAAGGCGTTCTTCGCGCCGGCCAACAGCCGTTACAAGATCTATGTGATCGACGAGGCGCACATGGTCTCGTCGGCCGGCTTCAACGCGCTGCTCAAGCTCGTCGAGGAGCCGCCCGAGTTCGTCAAGTTCATCTTCGCCACCACCGAGCCCGACAAGGTGCTCGGGACGATCCGCTCGCGGACCCATCACTACCCGTTCCGGCTCATCCCGCCGGCGGTGCTCCGGCCGTACCTTCAGCAGCTCACCGACGCGGAAGGCGTCCACGTCGACCCGGCGGTCTTCCCGCTGGTCGTGCGCGCCGGCGGCGGCAGCGCGCGGGACACGCTCTCGGTCCTCGACCAGCTGATCGCCGGCGCCGGGCCCGACGGGGTCAGCTATTCGCGGGCGGTCGCCCTGCTCGGCGTCACCGACGTGGCGCTGATCGACGAGATGTGCGACGCCCTGGCCGCCGGTGACGGCGCCGCGGCGTATGCGGCGATCGACCGTGTCGCCGAGGCCGGCCACGACCCCCGCCGCTTCGCCTCCGACCTGCTGGAGCGGCTGCGCGACCTGATCGTGCTCCAGCAGGTGCCCGACGCGGTGGCGAAAGGCCTGATCGACGGCCCCGCCGACCAGCTGGAGGCGATGGCCGGCCAGGCCGCCCGGCTCGGCCCGGCGACCCTCTCCCGCTGCGCCGACATCGTGCACAACGGTCTGGTCGAGATGCGCGGCACCACCGCGCCTCGGCTCCTGCTGGAGCTGATCACGGCCCGCATGCTGCTGCCCGGGGCCGAGGACTCCACCGGCGCGCTGCTCCAGCGCCTGGAGCGCTTGGAGCGCGGCGTTCCCCTCTCTTCGGTACGGAGTGAGCACGCCCCTCCGGAAGCTGACGGTCCCCACCCCGCCCCGGCGTCGGTGACCGCTGCCGCCGATCTTCCGGTCAGCGGTGACGTTCCCGCCGGCAGTAGTGCTGCCGGAGCTGCTGCTGGGGCTGCTGGCGGAGCAGGGCTGGCCGCCGCGCGCGCCGCGGCTGCCGCCGCTCGGCGGGGGTCCGCG